>NZ_LDVA01000028.1:0-44353 GCF_050768715.1 Burkholderia sp. ZZQ-2
GCTCGGCGAGCAGGAAGGATCGGGAGTGTGGACGGTGCAGGCCGCCCGCAACGTACCCGGTTGACCGCAAGTACCAGCTGAGCGCCTGCCAGCCGATTCAGCCCGGAATGACCGGCTTGATCAATGTCGTCGTGATCGGCGCGAAGCCGCACGCACGATACAGCGCGCGGGCCGCCGTGTTGTGATTGAACACCGATAGCCCGATCTCGGTGATGCCGTAGCGGCGCGCCTCGGCGTCGAGCGCATCGAGCGTGCGTGTGGCCCAGCCCTGGCGACGCCGGGACGGGACGATGTCGAGGTCGTAGATGAACAGCGTGCGGTTCGGCCCTTCGGGCACGATCGCGTACCAGAGGTCGCCCACCGCGTCGCCGCTGGCGGTGTCGACGAGCACGACGAGGGTCTGGCCGGAGGTCCGCAAGCCATCCGGCAGCAGCGTGTCGAAACAGGCGCGCGCCCGACTGGTCGCGTCTTCGACAGCATTTTGTCCGGATGAGACGAGATCGCGCGCGTAGCCGTCAATGGCTCGCGTACGGTACGCGTGGAATTCTCTGGCCGTCATCGGCCGCATCTGCAGCATGGCCCGGTCACCGTGAACGGATTCGGACTTCCAGTGTAGCGGGACGGTCGCGCCGGCGCGCGATGCGGCGGCGGAAAGCGGGCAGGCAAGTGCGGCGGGGGCCGCGCTGGCCGCGAATCAGCGAATCAGCGAATCAGCGACGATACAGGACGATCGGCACGAGGTGCGCACGGCGCACGCGCTCGGCTTCGGCACGACGCGCAGCGTACGAGTATTCGGCGTCGAGCGGCAGGTGGGGCGACACGAAGAGGTCGTCGATCTTTTGCAGCAGGGCGAGGATGAAGCTCATGTGAGACTCCTGACAGACGTGGCTAGGGTTTTCCCTTAGATGGACGCTATTCTAAGGGTTTTCCCTGAACTCTGCCAGCGCACCGCATCCATTTGCCGCATGCGCGCGGCGCCTGATCGCCGACGCGGAACCGCGATCCTTGCTCCGTCGGGCTCCCAGGATAGGGTCGAAACGATTAGCGCGTGCGGTGCGCACGTTTCGCGACGGCCGCCTCGCGATTCGCGTTGCGCTGGAGCCGGTCGACTTGCGACAGAAGCGCCTCGTGATGCTCCTCGAGCGTCATCAGCGTTGCCTGCTGCGTCGACAGATCGGCCGCGAGGCGATCGATCCGCTGCTGCTTCGTGGCGACGTCCTGCTTCAGGTGCGCGATCTGCCGCGTCTGAAGCACCAGCGCAACGAGCCCGGCCAGCACGACGACGGCCAAGGCCAGCAGCAGGCGGTTGACGCGGCGCATCTCGCGATCGGCGGTGCGCGTCAAACCGTCGACGTCGGCCTGCAGCGCGGCGAGGCGGTCTGTCAGCGGGCGCAGGTGCGTATCCGGATCGAAGACCGGCGCGGCCGGTTGCGCGCGCTCCACCGACGGCTTCGTGACAAAGGACGCAGCGGAAGCCATCGGCTGGGTGGCAGGGGATACGGTGGTGTCGGGGTGCGGCGCGGCGTCCACGGCCTTCGCAATATTCGCCGTGTTCGCCGTGTTCGCCGTGTTCGCCGTGTTCGCCGGGTTCGCCGGGTTCGCCGGGTTCGCGGCGATTGCCGGCTTGGTCGGCTCCGCCGACGCCTGCGGCTCAACGATCGACACCGCGTCCGGTGCCGGGCTCGCCCCGACCGCCGCTCGCGCCGTGTCGACGCTCGTCACGACTGGCGCAGATCGCTCTGCTGTCGCGTCGCTTGCCCCGGCAGTCGCCCGACGTTTGCCGCCCGACGACGCACGACGCTCCTTCACGGCGTCGCCGGAAGATCGCCCTTCGCGGGATTTGACGGCGGCAGCAGCGGCGACAACAGCCTGCTCGACTTCACCGCCAGCTGCTTGCGCTTCGGCCACCTTCGGCGCCGTATCATCGGCCGCCTGCAGCCTGGTCGCCGCCATCGTGACGGCGTCGGCCGCGGGCACATCGGCGGATTTCGTTGCAATATCACCAGCCAGCGGAATATCGACCGCCTTCATCGCAACAGCCCCGGAGGCCGGCACGATGTCGGCATCTGCAACCTCCTCACCTTGCGGCACCGAAACGCCATGGGCCACCGTCGCGACTTCCGGCGTCACCGCGCCCTCTACCGCTTCCGCATGTGCCGCCGCGCCCGCCCCTTCCCGCGCACCGAACCCGTCCAGCGCCGGCTGCCGCCCGGAGGCCACATCGTCCGCGATATCGACCGCTGCATCGGCCTGCGCCCCCGCTTCGTCGCGAACCGCAACCGGCACGCGTTCGCCCGGCTCCAACACCGGATCGCCGAACAGGTCGAGCGTTCGCTCGTCCCGCGACGTGTCGGCGGCCGGCACACTGCCGGACCGCGCCGTCGCCCTCGCGGACGTACTCCCCGCGGCAGCAGCCGAGCGCTGGCGGGAACGGGCCGACGAACGATTGGAACGGGAACGGGAGCGAGGCGAGGAAACGGATTCGGTCATGGAAATCGGATAGCGGGGCCCGCGAACACGGAACCGGATGTCGAACGGAATCGGTGGTCGGCCATTGTCGCATGCCCCGTTGCCGATTCAGCCTATTCGTCGCCCGACAGCCCGTTGCCCTCTTCAAAACGCGTCACGCCCTTCAGCGCGCGCAGCTTGTCGCAGATCGCCTGGTATTCGAGCGCCGACACCCGCGCGAGCGCGATGCGCACCTCGTCGTGCTCGCCCGTGTCGTCGGCACGCTGCACGATGAACTGCTTCACGCGCGCACTGTCCGGGCCGAGTGCCGCATGCAGCGAATCGAAGTTCAGCGTGCCGCTCACGACCGTCAGCGCGACCTGGCGGCGCTGCCGCACCGTGAAATAGCGCCGCTCCAGCGGCTTGATGCCGGCCAGGATGATCAGGATGATGATCGTCGCCGAAATCGACGCGACGTACAGCCCGCCGCCCACCGCAAGGCCGATCGCGGCGACCGACCACAGGCTCGCGGCAGTCGTCAGCCCGCGCACGATCTCGCCGCGCAGCAGGATCGAACCCGCGCCGAGGAAGCCGATGCCCGACACGACCTGCGCGGCGATCCGCGACGGATCGAGCATGATGTGGTCGCTGCTGCCGAGCACGTCGGCGAAACCGAACGCCGACACGATCATGATCAGCGTCGAACCGACACAGACGAGCATGTGCGTGCGCAGGCCGGCGGCCCACGACAGGCGCTCGCGCTCGAAGCCGATGACGCTGCCGAGCGCCGCCGCGAGAACGAGCCGCATCACGAGTTCCAGGTTGCTCAGCATGCGATTTATCTCCTTTTTTGGTGCCGGCCGCGCGGAATGTTTTATCCTTGGCCCCGGCCGCGCCGATCCTCCGGGCCGCGCCGACACGTTTCGAACCCAGCGCTCAACCCCGTCATGTCCGTTTCCGACTCCGCTTCCGCCCAGGCCGCCCAGCTGCGCCACCATTTCGCGCACGTCGTCTTGCCGATCTGGCGGGGTTCAGGGTTCGACCAGACATTGCAGCTGCCGTTCGAAGCCGTCGATCCGGCCACCCACGCGCCGCTGCCCGTGACCCGTTATCGCGCAATGGCGTGCGCACGGCAACTGTTCGTGTTCGCGCAGGCCGGCGACACCGCGCACGCAGCCACGCTGTTCGACGCGCTGGGCCGGCGCTTTCGCGACACACGCCACGGCGGCTGGATCTACAGCGTCGACGCGCAGGGCGCGCCGCTCGACACGACCAAGGATCTCTATACGCACGCATTCATCGTGTTCGCGTGTGCCGCCTGGTACGCGGCGTCGGGCGACGCCGCCGCGCGCACGACGGCCGAGGAGACCGCCGCGCTGATCCGCGACCGTTTCGCGCCGCATCCCGGCGACGCGCTGCTCGATGCGGCGCGCCACGCCGATTTCTCGTCATCCGGCAGCGGGGCGCTGCAGAATCCGCTGATGCACCTGACCGAAGCCTGGCTCGCGGCTGCCGATGCATTCGGCGACGCGGCGTTCGACGACGCGCTCGCGCACACCGCGCAGGCCGTCGAGCGCACGTTCGTCGACGCGGCGACCGGCTGCGTGGCCGAGCTGCCGCTCGGCGCGGCAGACAACCGTTTCGAGCCCGGTCATCAGTTCGAGTGGTTCTATCTGGTCGATGCGGCCGGCGCGCGGCTCGCGCAAACGGGGCTCCCCGCTGCGCTGTCGCGCGCGTTCGGCTTTGCGGAGCAATACGGTGTCGATCCGCAGACGGGCGGCGTCTGCGCGGCGCTCGATGCGCAAGGCGCGTGCGTCGACGGCACGCAGCGGATCTGGGCGCAGACGGAGTACCTGCGCGCGCTCGCGACGCACGGCGGCACGCCGGCCTCCGCGCCGCTCGCGCGGCAGATCGAACGCTTCGCCGCGCGCTTCCTGCATCCGCGCGGCTGGTTCGAGTGCAAGACGGCTGACGGGCAGGTGTCGCGCGCCGACATGCCGTCGACGACGCCCTACCACCTCGCGACCGCCTACGCGGCGCTGCCGGCCGGTTCGTAACCCGTCCCGGCGAACGACGGCGCCGCGCGTTCGTCGCGTGCGGCACGGCCGTCGCCCAGTTCGAATACCGACACGGCCTGCATCAGGTGCGCGGTCTGGTCGTTCAGCGACGCGGCCGCCGCCGCGACCTCCTCGACCAGTGCCGCGTTCTGCTGCGTGAGCTGATCCATCTGCGTGACGGCCTGGTTCACCTGCTCGATCCCGACGCTCTGCTCGACCGACGCCGAGGTGATCTCGGACATCGTCTGCACGACGCGCGTGATCGACGTCGACACCGTCCGCATCGCTTCGCCGGCGCGCTCGACGAGCTCCGCGCCGCCGTTGATCTGCGCGACCGAATCCTCGATCAGCGCCTTGATCTCCTTCGCCGATTGCGCGCTGCGCTGCGCGAGCGAGCGCACTTCGCCCGCGACGACCGCGAAGCCGCGGCCCTGTTCGCCGGCCCGCGCGGCCTCGACGGCCGCGTTCAGCGCCAGGATGTTGGTCTGGAACGCGATGCCGTCGATCACCGAGATGATCTCCGCGATCCGCCCCGAGCTCTGCGCGATGCCGCGCATCCGGTCGATCACGCTGTCGACCACGCCGCCGCCGTGGCTCGTCGCCTCGAGCGCCGCGTCGGCCAGCGCGCTCGCCGCACGTGCGCTGTCGGTGTTCTGACGGACGGTTGCCGTCAGCTCCTCCATGCTCGCGGCCGTTTCCTCGAGCGACGCGGCCTGGGTGCCGGTGCGCGCCGACAGGTCGGCGTTGCCGCCCGCGATCTCGCCCGCGCCGAGGTGGATCGCATCGGACGCCTGGCGCACCGTGCGCACGGTGCCCGCGATGCTCGTCTGCATCGTCGCGAGGCCGCGCAGCATCCGGTCGATCTCGAACACGCCGCCTGCCCGCACGACTTCATCGAGCCGGCCCTGCGCGATCCGCTCGAAATGGCGGCCGGCTTCTTCCAGCGGCGCGACGACCGCGCGCCGCGCGGCCGCGTAGATCGCCGCGCTCGCCACGAGCATCGCCACCAGCAGCACGATGCCGACCGACTTGAACCACAGCATGCCGCCGTCGATCGTATCGAGCGCCGAGCGGCTCGATGTGCCGCCGTAGTCGGTGAAGCGGCGCAGCTCGGCGATATAGGCGTCCTGGATGCCCTGCGTCGGCTGGTCGAGGAATGCCTGGATGTTGTCGGCGTCGAGGAACTGCACGAGTTCGCCCAGCGCGCCGCGCAGCGCGCGATAGCGCTCGGTGAGCGCCGCGACGCGCGCGCGGTTGGTCTCGTCGACCGGCTGCACGGCCGTCAGCGCGGCGAACGCCTTGTCGGCTTCCGCGAGCGACGCGCCGGCATGGCGGATGATGTCGTCCGGCTTCGGGCCGCCGCGCACCATCCGCGTGCCGGCGCGCGACAGGTTGATGCGCGCGTCGAGCAGTTGCTGGGTGGCCTGGCTCGCCGCGCCGACCTGCGTGATCGCGACGTTCGACAGGTCGTCGACGCCGCTGCGCGTCGACGTGAGCGCCCAGAAGCCGAGCGCCTCGATCGCGAACAGGAAAAGGCAGAACACGGTCAACACGCCGAGCAGACCCGACGCGAGCTTGATTTTTCCGAACATGGGGGAGATTCCTGGAAAGCGGACGATGAGGCAATGCCCCGGCATTAGCGGCATTTCTTCGTCGGACTTTAGGACCGGGAGACGGCAAAGTTCACGTTGCTCCTGCATTCCCGCGGAATCGCCGACAAACCGGGGGATCTTCGGTATTCGACGCAATAATCGCGTCGCATCGCGCCGGAATTTGCACGAAATGCGGACGAATTTCCTTGCTTATCCGCAGCCCCCTTCCTAGAGTTCAGCGCAAGCGGGCGCTCATTTCGAAGGAAGTTCGATGACCGACATCACGGATCACGCGCGCGGCGCATTGCGCGCGCAACCGTTCAGCATGCTGCTGGGCACGGAGCTGATGCATATCGGCGACAACGAAGTGTCGCTGTGCCTGCCCGTGCGCGAGGAACTGCGGCAGCAACACGGGTTCGTGCACGGCGGCGTCATCAGCTACCTGGCGGACAACGCGCTGACGTTCGCCGGCGCGCTCGTGCTGGGCCCGCGCGTGATTACGGCCGAATACAAGATCAACTATCTGCGGCCGGCCGTGAACGGCACGCTCGTCGCGCGCGCGAAGCTCGTGTACGCGGGCCGGCACCAGGCGACCTGTCAGTGTCACGTGTTCGTCATCGACGGCGATCACGAACGGCTCGTCGCGATCGCGCAAGGCACGATCAACCGCGTCGGCGACGGGAAGATGCCGGATGCGCCGGAAGAGACGGCCTGACGGGCGGCACCAGCCGGTTCGACGAGACAAGCCGCGAAACGCCGAAGCCACGGCGCGTGTCGCACGGCCTGGCCGAAGGAATGCGAGGATTTTCGAGCCGTTCGGCAAGTCTCGCCTCGAACCGATCGCGAACGGTGCGGTCGAGCTTCTTCCACGCCTTCAACGCGGGTTCGAGCAACGCGAACTCAAAGGTCAACCAGTTTGACCTTGACGACTTTCCCGTTGGCGCGCGAATCGACGAGCGCGTTGTCTTCGATATCCTCGAGACGTTCGACCATCGCCTCCCATGTCTTCGCCGGGATGCAGTAAAACGCCGGTTCGTTGTGGTTCAGGATCGCGATCCGGGAAGCCCTCGCCGCCGCCACGGTTCCCGTCGGGTTCCGCTTCAGCTCCGAAACGCTCGCCGTCACGCCGGCCAGAATGGTGTGGGGCATGTCCGCTCCTGATTCGATCGAGATTTCACCGTACCTTGTTCGGTACCAACTTTAGCTCTATCCAGAATGCCCTCACGATAACGCCGGGTTTGCTCCCTCACCGCGAGCTTCGACGCGCTACTCGGCCTCATCCCCCGCCAGCGGCAAAAACCGCGGCGCCACCCGCGCCCGCACGTTGCCGTTCTCGTCCGTTCGATAGATCCCGCGTGCGACGTTATGCGGATGCGCGACCGCATCCGCCACGCTCAGCAGCGGCGCGAAGCACACGTCGGTGCCTTCGAGCAGCGCGCGCCAGTACGCGGACGGCTGCTGCGCGAACACGTCGGCGAAACGCGCCTTCAGCGCGGGCCAGCGTGCGCGGTCGTACTGCGATGCCGGATCGACGTCGGTCAGCCCGAGCCGTTCGACCAGCAGCGCGTAGAACGGGGGCTCGAGCGCGCCGATCGTCACGCACTCGCCGTCCGCGCAGCGATACACGTCGTAGAACGGCGCATCGTGGAACAGGCTCGGCTGTGCGCCGTCGAGCTGCCCGTTCGCGCGCGCCCACAGCGCGAGCGAACCGAGCATCGACACGATGTCGACGATCGCGCCGTCGACCACCCGCCCCGGCCCGCCGCCGCGCACGTCGAACAGCGCGCAGACGATCCCGAACACGAGCCCGAGCGCGCCGCCCGCATCGCCGACGACGGTCGGCGGCAACCCCGGCCGGCCGTCGCGCGGCGCGGACAGCGACAGCAGCCCCGTCAGCGCGACGTAGTTCAGGTCGTGCCCGGCCGCGGCGGCAAGCGGGCCGTGCTGGCCCCAGCCGGTCATCCGGCCGTACACGAGCTTCGGATTGCGGCGCGCGCAATCTTCAGGCCCGAGGCCGAGCCGCTCCATCACGCCGGGCCGCAGGCCCTCGATCAGCGCATCGGCCCGCGCGATCAGGTCGAGCGCGGCCTCGCGGCCGGCCGGCGACTTCAGGTCGAGTTCGACGATCGTCTTGCCTTCGCGCAGCAGGTCGCCGTCGCGGGCCTTCAATGCGTCCGGCGCGCTCGTGCGGCCGGCCGGGCGCGCGATCAGCGTGATCCGCGCCCCCATCCCCGCGAGCATCCAGCCCGCGAGCGGGCCGGGGCCGAGACCTTCGAATTCGATGATGTGGATGCCGGAAAGCGGCGCGTTCAATGACATGACAGCCTCGCTGAAATGCAGTCGGGACAAGAGCGGCGAAACCGCCCGATTCTATGCGAATGCCTGCGTGCGCCGGCCTCGCCCGGCTAGCCGGCCGCCGCATCCGGACGCTGCGCGTCCAGCGCCTCGCGCATCGCCCGCACGATCGCGTCGCGACGCGCGTCGATCCGCTCGACGGGCCCGGCCACGCCCATGGCCAGCGGCAGGCCGTTCCAGCCGTCCGCGATCACCATCGAGATCATCGCGGCGCCCTGCGTGACCGTATGCGCCGAATAGGAATAACCGAGCCGGCGCGTCTGTTCGACCTTGTCGAGCACGACGTCCTCGTCGATCGTCCTGCCCGATTTCCCGATCCGGCGAATGCTGCGCGATACGAGCCGGCGGATCGTGCTGTCCGGCTGAAGGCTCAGCAGCGCCCAGCCGAGCCCCGACATGCAGATCTCGCGACGCGTGCCGATCGGCGCGTAGAACTGGATCGGAATCGTATGCGAGCCCTCGACCGCGTCGATGTACTGCACGTACAGGTCGCTCTGCACCGCGATCACGACCGCCTCGTGCGTGCGCAGCGCCAGCCGTTTCGCGACGGCATGCCAGTGCCGCCGGCTGCCGGCCGCCGAATCGACGAGCGCTTCGCCGAGGTTGACGAGCCGTGCGGTCGGCGCATACGCGTGGGTTGCGTCGTCGTACGAAAGATAGCCGAGCGCCTTCATGCTGGTCAGCAGCGCCGCCGCGCTCGACCCCGGATACCCGCAACGCGTGGCGATCTCGCGCACGCTCAGCGGCCGCTGCAATGCGCTGAAGAGTTCCAGCACCTCGAACACGCGCGCCGCGCTCTTGACCACGTTTCCGCTCATCCCGCCCTCTCCGCTGCAACCGGGACGGGCCTTCCACATATGTGGAACGGAATTTCCCGCCGCCAACCGTCGTGACGATACTAGGCTTCGGCCCGCGGCGTGAAGCCCCGCGGCACAGAACACACGGAGACATCATGGCAGCCTTTCTGATCCGTGAACGGCAGGGCCCGATCCTGACCGTCACGATGAACCGTCCCGAAACCCGCAATGCCATTTCGGACACCGATGCGATCGACGCACTGACCGAATGCTGCGACGACGCGAACCGCGACGAGTCGATCCGCGTGCTGGTCCTGACCGGCGCCGGCACGACGTTCTCGTCGGGCGGCAACGTGAAGGCGATGCGCGCATTCATGGAATCGGAGTCGCACGACCTTGCCGCGATCCGGTCCGGCTACCGCCGCGGCATTCAGCGCCTTGCACGGGCGTTCCAGCAACTCGAGGTGCCGGCCATCGCGGCGGTCAACGGCCCGGCGATCGGCGCCGGCACCGACCTCGCGTGCATGTGCGACATCCGCATCGCCGCCGACCGCGCGCGCTTCGCCGAGAGCTTCATCGCCCTCGGCCTCGTGCCGGGCGACGGCGGCGCGTGGTTCCTGCCGCAGATCGTCGGCGCCGCCGTCGCCGCGGAAATGTCGTTCACGGGCGATGCACTGGATGCGCAGGCCGCGCTGCGCTGCGGGCTCGTGTCGCGCGTCGTGCCCGACGGTGACCTCCTCGCGCACGCCCACGAACTGGCCGGCCGCATCGCCCGCCACTCGGGCACCGCGTTGCGCCTGACCAAGCGCCTGCTGCGCGAAAGCCGCCATGCAAGCCTCGACACGGTGCTCGACCTGTCGGCGTCGTATCAGGCGTTCGCGCACGCGACCCCGGAACATCGCGCGGCGGTCGACGCACTCTTCGCCGCACGCGGCTGAACCCCGACGCATCACGGCCGTGCAGCCGGCGCGTGCCGGTCTGCCGGCGCATCGCATCCCCATCGAAGGAGACATCGTCATGACCAGCAGTAACGAAGGCGCGCTCGCGGGCGTGCGTGTGGTGGACCTGAGCCGCGTCTATGCGGGGCCGTTCTGCGCGCAGACACTCGCCGACCACGGCGCGGACGTCATCAAGATCGAACCGCCGCAGGGCGACGAAACGCGCGACTGGGGCCCCGCGATGCCGAACGGCCTCTCCAGCTACTACTGGGGGCTCAACCGCAACAAGCTCAATCTCGCGCTCGACCTGTCGCATCCCGACGGACGCGACGTGCTGTTCCGCCTGCTCGAGAAAGCCGACGTGCTGGTCGACAACTTCAAGCAGGGCACGCTCGAACGCTGGGGCATCGGCTACGAAGACTGCCTGCGCGAGCGCTTTCCGCGCCTCGTCCACTGCTCGATCTCCGGATACGGCACCGACGGCCCGCTCGCGCGGTTTCCGGGCTACGACGCCGTCGCGCAGGGCCTCGCCGGCTTCATGTCGATCAACGGCGAGCCGGGCGGCATGCCGCTCAAGGTGCCGTTTCCGGTCGTCGACTTCGCGGCCGGCATGAGCGCCGTATCGAGCGTCCTGCTTGCGCTGGTCGAACGGACGCGCTCCGGCCTCGGCCAGCACGTCGACATCGACCTGTTCAGCACGGCGCTGTCGATGCTGCATCCGGTCAGCACGAGCTGGATGGCGACCGGCGAGGTTCCCGTCGCGACCGGCAACGTGTACGGCGCGATCGCGCCGTACGGCGTCTATCCGTGCAAGGACAAGCCGGTCGCGACCGGCGCCGGCAACAACCGCACGTTTGCGCGGCTCGTCGAAGCGCTCGGCGTGCCGGAGCTGGCGCGCGATCCACGCTTCGCGACCAACGCGCAGCGCGTCGCGCATCGCGATGCGCTCGACACGCTGCTCGGCCAGTTGACCGCCGAACTCCGCGCCGACGAGGTCGTCGAGCGGCTGATGCACGCGGGCGTCGCGACGGGGCCGGTGAACACCGTCGCCGACGCGTTCGGCCATCCGCAAACCGCTCGCAACGCGATGTTCGTCGACACCGACACGTACATCGGCGCAGGCATCCCCGCCAAGCTTTCCCGTACGCCCGGATCGATACGCCGGCCGCCGCAGCCGTTCGCCGCCGACACCGACGCCGTGCTCGACGCGTTCGGTATCGACGCGGCGCGCCGGGATGCGTTGCGGCAGGCGGGCGTGCTCCACGACACGCGCGCGAATGCTGCCGGGAGCGCGTCATGACCACGCCGGGCGCATTTTCCTCGCTGACGGGCGACGACGCCCCGTCGATCCTGCGCAACGACGACGACGGCATCGCGTGGCTGACGATCCATCGCCCGCACGTCGCCAACGCGCTGTCCGCCGACGCGATCCGGCTCCTGTGCGACGAACTGGTCACGCTCGACGACAACCCGGCGATCCGCGTCATCGTGATCCGCGGCGCGGGCGAGCGCGCATTCAGCGCGGGCGTCGATCTCGGCGATCCCGAGATTCGCGGGATGCGGCCGATGCGCGGGCTCGCCCGCAACGTGCACGAGCTGATCCTGGAACTGCGCAAGCCGACCATCGCGGCCATCAACGGCTTCGCCGTCGGCGGCGGCTTTGAAATCGCGCTCGCGTGCGACCTGCGGATCGCCGCCGATCACGCGACCTTCGCGCTGCCCGAGGCGCGCGTCGGGATGGGCGCGAACTTCGCGAGCGTGCTGCTGCCGCGCCTGCTGCCGCGCGCGATCGCGATGGAGCTGCTGTTCACGGGCCGCCGCCTCGACGCAGACGAGGCGCAGCGCGTCGGCTTGCTGAACCGCGTCGTCCCCGCCCCCGCGCTCGACGACACCGTGCGCGAACTGGCGCGGACGATCTCCGAAAACGCGCCGCTCACGATCCGCCGCATCAAGGAAACCGCGACACGCAGCCAGGGGCTGCCGGCGGCCGCCGCGCTGCGGCTGGACGTCGGCCCCGACGTCTACGCGAGCGAGGACCGGATCGAGGGCGCCCGCGCGTTTCTCGAGAAACGCAAGCCGGTATTCAAGGGGCGCTGAACCGACGCGGCACGGCGGCACCCCGCGCGCAACCGCTCCCAGAACGCGGGCGCGCCACAACAAGACATGGAACGGAGACACCTTCATGCAACGGAAAGCATTCCTGATCGGCGCGTGCGTGCTGAGCGCCACGTCGGCGCACGCATCGTCGGTCACGCTGTACGGGATCGTCGACAGCTACGTCGAATTCGACCGCGTCGGCAGCCTGTCGAGCCTGCGGCAAAGCGGCGGCGGATCGTCGACGAGCCGCATCGGACTGACGGGCGTCGAGGATCTCGGTGGCGGCACGTCGACGAAGTTCGTGCTGGAAAGCGGCTTCTCGCCGGCCGACGGATCGTTCCAGGGCGGCACGCTGTTCTACCGGCAGGCCTACGTGTCGCTGCAGAACACGCGCTACGGCGACCTTCGGCTCGGCCGCCAATACACGCCCGCGTTCTACGTCGTGTACGACGGCGATCCGTTCGGGCTCAACGAACGGCTGTCGCCGCTCGCGCTGCTCGCGACGTCGACGGACACGATCACGAGCAACACGACGCCGCCGATTCCACGCTTCAACCAGGCAGCGTCGTACCTGAGCCCCGACTGGAACGGCCTGCGCGTGATGGCCACGTACGGCTTTCCGACGCCCAACGCGCTGTCCACGCAGGCCGGGCGCAACTACGGCGCCGGGCTCCAGTACCGGATCGGCGGGCTCTATCTCGGCGCCGGCTTCCAGGGCGACACGTCGGCCGGCAACCTGGCGCCCGTCGTCTCGCCGTCGACGACGCGCCACTACGTGTTCGCGGCCAACTACGCATTCGCGCGCGTCAAGCTGTACGCCGCGTTCCTGTACGGCGTCGGCACGGCGGCGCACCTGCCGGCGTTCTCGACCGCGAGCGCCGGCGCGTCGATCAACGTCGGCGCGCTCGATCGCGTGCTCGTCTCGGTCGTGCGTCGCGACGTGAAAGGCTCGGCGAACGACGCGACCGCGCTCGGCGTCGGCTACGACCATCCGCTGTCGAAGCGCACGTCGCTCTACGCCCGCTATCTGTACGTGAAGAACGGCGGCGGCGCCCGCAACACGGTCGTCGTCGGCCTGCAGCCGCAACCGGGCGGCACCGGGCAGGTGTTCGCGCTCGGCATCGCCCACCGCTTCTGACGGAGTGTCCATGACCCCGACCCTTTCCACTCACGCGGCCGCCGCCGGCGATCACGCGACGCAGGCGCTCTACCGGCGGATCTCGCGCCGGCTGCTGCCGTTCCTGATCCTCTGCTACACGCTGTCGTTCATCGACCGGATCAACATCGGTTTCGCGCACGCGCAGATGGCCGGCGAACTGCACTTCTCCGACGCCGTCTACGGGCTCGGCGCGGGCATCTTCTTCATCGGCTACATGGCGTTCGAGATTCCGAGCAACGCGCTGCTGGCGCGGATCGGCGCACGCAAGACGATTGCCCGAATCATGGTGCTGTGGGGGCTCGGCTCGGCCGCGACGATGTTCGTCACGACGCCCGCGCAGTTCTACGCGTGCCGCTTCCTGCTCGGCGTGTTCGAGGCCGGCTTCTTCCCCGGCATCCTGTTCTATCTCGGCGCGTGGTATCCGCCGCGGCAGCGCGCGAAGGCGTTCGCGCTGTTCATGACCGCGCTGTACCTCGCCGGGCTGATCGCCGGCCCCGTGTCGGGCGCCATCCTCTCGTTCTTCGACGGCGCCGCCGGCCTGAGCGGCTGGCAGTGGCTGTTCCTCGTCGAAGGGCTGCCGAGCAGCGTGCTCGGCCTCGTCGCGCTGCGCTTTCTCGACGACCGGCCGGACGACGCGCGCTGGCTGTCGGACGCCGACAAGGCCGCGCTGCGCGCCGCGCACGCGCACGCCGAAGCCGCCACACCGGACGCGAACGCGGCACGGCCGCTGCTTGCGCACCGCGATTTCTGGCTGCTGTGCGCAGCCAATTTCGCGATCGCAGCCGCCGGCTACGCGCTCGTGTTCTGGATGCCCGTGATCCTGCATCGCGGCGGCCTGCATGGCGCGATGCGGATCGGGGTGCTGTCCGCGCTGCCCTACCTGTGCGGCATCGTCGGCATGCTCGCGATGGGCTGGCGCACCGAGCGGCGGCGCGAATGGCGCGGGCACGGCGCGGTCGCGATGCTCGCGTGCGCGGCCTCGCTCGCCGGGCTGGCGAGCACCGCCGGCACATCACACCTGATGATCGCGCTCTGCGTCGCGGTCGCCACGCACGCCGCGGCCCTGCCCGCGTTCTGGGTGCTGCCGGGGCTCGCGCTGCCGAAGCGCTCGATGGCGGTCGCGATCGCGGCGATCACGATGTCCGGCGCGATCGGCGGGTTCGCGAGCCCGTTCCTGATGGGCGTGCTCAACACGGCCACCGGGTCGATGCGCGGCGGCCTCTATTTCAACGCCGCGCTGCTCGCGGCCGGCGCCGTCGCCTTGCTCGGCACGCTGCGCACCCGCGCGGTGTCGCGCGCGAACGCCGGCTGACGGCATCGGCCTCCCTTTACTCACCCTCATCGACTCCCATGAATTTCGACCTTGAACTCGAACACCGGATGATCCGCGACCTCGTCGCACGTTTCGTGCAGGACGAGCTGATCCCGCTCGAAGCAGCGGTCATGGCTCGCGAGGCCGACGGCCAGCGCTTCGGGCTGCTCGACGAAGAACGCGCCCACCTCGACGAGCGTTCCCGGCAGCTCGGCCTGTGGGGCCTCGACGCGCCGCTCGACGCCGGCGGCTCGGACCTGCCGGCCGTCGCGATGGTCGGCGTCAACGAAGCGATCGGCACGACCGTGACGCCGTACATCCTGCCGCCCGATTCGCCGAACCTGCGGATGCTGTGCGACGTGGCCGACGACGCGCAGCGCGCGCGTTATCTCGAACCGTACGCCCGCGGCGTCACGCGTGCCGCGATGGCGATCTCCGAACCGGGCGCCGGCTCGGACCCGGGCGCGCTGTCGACGACGGCCGTGCGCGACGGTGACAACTGGGTGCTGAACGGACGGAAGATCTGGATCAGCCACGCGCCCGAAGCCGACTGGACGATCGTGATGGCGCTCACCGATCGAAGCAAGGGCAAGCGCGGCGGCATGTCGGCGTTCATCGTCGACCGCGACACGCCCGGCTTCATCATCGAACGGCGGATCCCGATGATCGGCGGGCTGTCGACCTACGAAATCGTGCTGGACGACTGCCGCGTTCCGGCCGCGCAACTGCTGGGCCAGGAAGGTGCCGGCTTCGCGCCGATGCAGGCACGGCTCGCGAACCGGCGGCTGGAGATGGCCGCATGGTGCATCGGCCGCGCCGAGCGCGCGGTCGCGATGCTGTGCGACCATGCGAAACAGCGCAAGACCTTCGGCGTGCCGCTCGCGGAGCGCCAGGCGGTCCAGTGGTGGGTCGCCGACGCGCTCACGCAGATCCACGCGTGCCGCCTCATGACCTACGAAGCGGCCGTGCGCGTGGATGCCGGGCAGGATGCACGCACGCAGATCTCGATGGTCAAGGTGTTCGCCACCGAAATGGCGTCGAGCGTCATCGATCATGCGATGCAGACGCTCGGCGCGATGGGCATGACGAAGGAAATGCCGTTGCAGCAGATGGCCAGCGAAGCGCGGCTGATGCGCATCTTCGAAGGCCCGACCGAGGTGCACCGCTGGGTCATCGCGCGCAGCGCGCTCTGACCGCGGTGCACCGCCCACCTTCACGATGGAGCCATGCGTTGGACACCCTGCATCTCGTCGACCCCGAAATCCGCCCGCTGCTCGAGACCTGGCCGACCGTCACGCTCGGCATCGACAACCTCGCGCAGTCGCGCGAACGCGTGCTGCCGCTGCCGCCGCCCGACCTGGCCGGCAGCACGCTCGAACACCGCACGGTGCCCGGCCCCGCCGGTGCGCCGGACGTCCCGGTCCTCGTCTACCTGCCCGACCATCACGTGCGGCCACTTCCGGCGATCGTTCACCTGCATGGCGGCGGCTTCGTGCGCGGCAAGGCGAAGGATCTCGAGGCGGTGCACCGGTCGCTCGTGACGCAGCTCGGCTGCGCGCTGATCTCGATCGACTACCGGCTCGCGCCGGAAACCGTGTTTCCCGGCGCGATCGAGGATTGCTACGCGGCGCTCGCGTGGGTCTTCCGCCATGCCGATACGCTCGGCATCGATGCGTCGCGGATCGGCGTGGCGGGCGAGAGCGCGGGCGGCGGACTCGCCGCGTCGCTGGCGCTGCTGGCCCGCGACCGCGGCGAATACCGGCTCGCGTTCCAGCATCTGATCTACCCGATGCTCGACGATCGCACCTGCACGCGCACGCCGCACCCGCATGCCGGCGAGTTCGTCTGGCACGCGGCCAACAACCGGTTCGGCTGGACCTCGCTGCTCGGTCACGCGCCGGGCATCGACGGCGTGTCGCCCTACGCGGCCGCCGCGCGCGCCACGCGGCTCGACGGCCTGCCGCCCGCGTTCCTGTCGGTCGGCTCGCTCGACCTGTTCCTCGACGAAAACCTCGACTATGCGCGGCGCCTGCTCCGCGCGGGCGTGCCGACCGAACTGCACGTGCTGCCCGGCGGCGTGCACGGTTTCGACATCGTGCCCGGCGCGCGCATCGCCGAAACGGCGCGCCGCCTGAGCCACGACGCGCTGCGCCGCTTCCTGCACGGCTGACGAAAACGACGCGGGCGGCCGAAGCCGCCCGCATCTGCGCCGATACCGCCGGCGACGATCAGAACGCGTCGCCCGGCACCCGCACCCAGCCTTCCATCAGCACGCGCGCACTGCGGCTCATGATCGCCTTGGTGACGGTCCACTCGCCGTTCTCCTGCTGCTGCGCTTCCGCGCCGACGCGCAGCGTGCCCGACGGATGCCCGAAGCGCACCGCGTTGCGTTCGCCGCCGCCCGCCGCCAGGTTGACGAGCGTGCCGGGGATCGCCGCGGCCGTGCCGATCGCGACCGCCGCCGTGCCCATCATCGCGTGGTGCAGCTTGCCCATCGACATCGCGCGCACCAGCAGATCGACGTCGCCCGCGTTCACGCGCTTGCCGCTCGACGCGACGTAATCGGCCGGCTTCGCGACGAACGCGATCTTCGGCGTATGCTGCCGCGTCGCGATTTCGTCGAGCGTGTCGATCAGGCCCATGCGCAGCGCGCCGTGCGCACGGATCGTCTCGAACTTCTCGAGCGCCTTCGCATCGCCGTTGATCGCGTCCTGCAGCTCGGTGCCCGTATAGCCGATCGCTTCCGCCTCGACGAAGATCGTCGGGATGCCCGCGTTGATCATCGTCGCCTTCAGCGTGCCGACGCCCGGCACCGCGAGATCGTCGACGAGATTGCCGGTCGGGAACATCGACCCGCCCGCGCCTTCCTCCTCGGCGGCCGGATCCATGAATTCGAGCTGCACTTCCGCGGCCGGGAACGTGACGCCGTCCAGCTCGAAGTCGCCCGTCTCCTGCACCGCGCCGTTCACGATCGGCACGTGCGCCACGATCGTCTTGCCGATGTTCGCCTGCCAGATCCGCACGGTCGCGATGCCGTCGCGCGGCACGCGCGACGGATCGACGAGCCCGCCGCCGATCGCGAACGGGCCGACGGCCGCCGACAGGTTGCCGCAGTTGCCGGTCCAGTCGACGAACGCCTTGTCGATCGCGACCTGCCCGAACAGGTAGTCGACGTCGTGGCCGGGCCGCGTGCTCTTCGACACGATCACCGTCTTGCTGGTGGACGACGTCGCGCCGCCCATCCCGTCGATCTGCTTGCCGTACGGATCGGGGCTGCCGATCACACGCAGCAGCAGCGCGTCGCGCGCGGCGCCCGGCGCCTGCGCGGCGTCCGGCAGGTCCTGCAGCCGGAAGAACACACCCTTGCTGGTGCCGCCGCGGATATAGGTCGCGGGAACCCTGATTTGAGGAATGTGAGCCATGTCCGTGTTCTCTCCGTAGGCCCGTCAGGCCGCCTGCGACGATTCGAGGAAGTCCTGCGCGAAGCGCTGCAGCACGCCGCCCGCCTCGTAGATCGACACTTCCTCCGCCGTATCGAGCCGGCACGTCATCGGCACCTCGACGCGCTCGCCGTTCTTGCGGTGAATCACGAGCGTCAGGTCGGCACGCGGCGTGCGCTCGCCGATCACGTCGAAGGTTTCGGTGCCGTCGATGCCGAGCGTCGTCCGGTTCGTGCCGGGCTTGAACTCGAGCGGCAGCACGCCCATCCCGATCAGGTTCGTGCGGTGGATCCGCTCGAAGCCTTCGGCGGCGATCGCCTCGACGCCCGCGAGCCGCACGCCCTTCGCGGCCCAGTCGCGCGACGAGCCCTGGCCGTAGTCGGCGCCGGCCACGACGATCAGCGGCTGCTTGCGATTCATGTACGTCTCGATCGCTTCCCACATCCGCATCACCTTGCCTTCCGGCTCGACGCGCGCGAGCGAGCCCTTCTTCACCGCGCCGTCGACCACCGCCATCTCGTTGATCAGCGTCGGGTTCGCGAAGGTCGCGCGCTGCGCGGTCAGGTGGTCTCCCCGGTGCGTCGCGTACGAGTTGAAGTCTTCTTCCGGCAGGCCCATCTTCGCGAGGTATTCGCCGGCCGCGCTGTCCAGCAGGATCGCGTTCGACGGCGACAGGTGGTCGGTCGTGATGTTGTCGCCGAGCACCGCGAGCGGGCGCATGCCCTGCAGCGTGCGTTCGCCGGCCAGCGCGCCTTCCCAGTACGGCGGACGGCGGATGTACGTGCTCTGCGGGCGCCAGTCGTACAGCGGCGCCGCGCGCTCGCCCGCATCGGCGCTGCGCGCGAACATCGGCTCGTAGACCTTGCGGAACTGCTCGGGCTTCACGCTCGACGCGACGATCGCATCGATCTCCTCGTCGGTCGGCCAGATGTCCTTCAGCGTGACGGGCTTGCCGTCCGGGTCGTGGCCGAGCGCGTCCTTCTCGATGTCGAAGCGGATCGTGCCAGCGATCGCATACGCGACGACGAGCGGCGGCGACGCGAGGAACGCCTGCTTCGCATACGGGTGGATGCGGCCGTCGAAGTTGCGGTTGCCGGACAGCACGGCCGTCGCGTACAGGTCGCGATCGACGATTTCCTGCTGGATCTTCGGGTCGAGCGCGCCCGACATCCCGTTGCAGGTCGTGCACGCGAACGCGACGATGCCGAAGCCGAGCTTCTCGAGTTCGGGCAGCAGGTTCGCTTCTTCCAGGTACAGCTCGACCGCCTTCGAGCCGGGCGCGAGCGAGCTCTTCACCCACGGCTTGCGCGTAAGGCCCTTCGCGTTCGCGTTGCGCGCGAGCAAGGCAGCCGCGATCACGTTGCGCGGGTTGCTGGTGTTCGTGCAGCTCGTGATCGCGGCGATGATCACCGCGCCGTCGGGCATCTCGCCCGCCTTCTCTTCCCACTGGCCGGCGATCCCGCGCGCGGCGAGGTCGGACGTCGGCAGCCGCTTGTGCGGGTTCGACGGGCCGGCCATGTTGCGCACCACACTCGACAGGTCGAACGTCAGCGTGCGCTCGTACTGCGCATCGTTCAGCGTATCGGCCCACAGGCCCGCCGCCTTCGCGTAGGTCTCGACGAGCTTCACCTGCTCGTCGCTGCGGCCGGTGAGGCGCAGGTAGTCGGTCGTCTGGCCGTCGATGAAGAACATCGCGGCCGTCGCGCCGTATTCGGGCGCCATGTTCGAGATCGTCGCGCGATCGCCGAGCGTGAGGCTCGCCGCGCCTTCGCCACGGAATTCCAGATACGCGCCGACCACCTTTTCCTTGCGCAGGAATTCGGTCAGCGCGAGCACGATGTCGGTCGCGGTGATGCCGGGCTGGCGCTTGCCGGTCAGCTCGACGCCGACGATGTCGGGCAGGCGCATCCACGACGCGCGACCCAGCATCACGTTCTCCGCTTCGAGACCGCCGACGCCGATCGCGATCACGCCGAGCGCGTCGACGTGCGGCGTGTGGCTGTCGGTGCCGACGCAGGTGTCCGGGTACGCAACGCCGTCCTGCGCCTGGATCACCGGCGACATCTTCTCGAGGTTGATCTGGTGCATGATGCCGTTGCCCGGCGGGATCACGTCGACGTTCTCGAACGCCTTCTTCGTCCACTCGATGAAGTGGAAGCGATCCTCGTTGCGGCGATCCTCGATCGCGCGGTTCTTCGCGAACGCGTCCGGATCGAAGCCGCCGCATTCGACGGCGAGCGAGTGGTCGACGATCAGTTGCACCGGCACGACCGGGTTCACCTTCGCCGGGTCGCCGCCGCCATCGGCGATCGCGTCGCGCAGGCCCGCGAGGTCGACGAGCGCCGTCTGCCCGAGGATGTCGTGGCACACGACCCGCGCCGGGAACCACGGGAAGTCGCGTTCGCGCTTGCGCTCGATGATCTGCTTCAGCGAATCGGCGAGGATCGCCGGATCGCAGCGGCGCACGAGGTTTTCGGCGAGCACGCGCGACGTGTACGGCAGCGTGTCGTAGGCGCCGGGCGCGATCGCGTCGACCGCGGCGCGCGCGTCGAAATAGTCCAGCGACGTGCCGGGCAGGGGTTTGCGGTTGGCGGTATTCATGATGTGGGGCGGAATTCGGGGTAAGACGTTCCGCGCGCGCCGGCGGCCCGCATCACGGGCGCCGGCGCGCGCGGCGGGCGTTTCAGCGCTTCTCGATCGGCACGAACTGCAGGTCTTCCGGACCGGTGTAGTTCGCGCTCGGGCGGATGATCTTGTTGTCGATGCGCTGCTCGATGATGTGCGCGCTCCAGCCCGACGTGCGCGAGATCACGAACAGCGGCGTGAACATCGCGGTCGGCACGCCCATCATGTGATACGACACCGCGCTGAACCAGTCGAGGTTCGGGAACATCTTCTTCGCTTCCCACATCACCGATTCGAGGCGCTCGGCGATGTTGTACAGCTTCAGGTCGCCCGCTTCCTTCGACAGCTTGTGCGCGACGCCCTTGATCACCTTGTTGCGCGGATCGGAGATCGTGTAGACCGGGTGGCCGAAGCCGATCACGACTTCCTTGTTCTCGACGCGGCGGCGGATGTCGGCTTCGGCGTCGTCCGGCGAGCTGTAGCGGCTCTGGATTTCATACGCGACTTCGTTCGCGCCGCCGTGCTTCGGCCCGCGCAGCGCGCCGATCGCGCCGGTGATCGCCGAGTAGATGTCCGAGCCCGTGCCCGCAATCACGCGGCCGGTGAACGTCGACGCGTTGAATTCGTGCTCCGCGTACAGGATCAGCGACGTGTGCATCGCCTCGACCCACGATTTCGACGGCGTCTTGCCGTGCAGCAGGTGCAGGAAGTGGCCGCCGATCGAGTCGTCGTCGGTTTCCGTCTCGATGCGCTTGCCGTTGTGCGAGAAGTGATACCAGTACAGCAGCATCGAACCGAGCGATGCCATCAGGCGGTCGGCGATGTCGCGCGCGCCCGGCAGGTTGTGGTCGTCCTTCTCCGGCAGCACGGTGCCGAGCACCGACACGCCCGTGCGCATCACGTCCATCGGGTGCGCGGACGCCGGGATCTGCTCGAGCGCGGCCTTCAGCGCGTTCGGCAGGCCGCGCAGCGCACGCAGCTTGGTCTTGTAAGCGGCCAGTTCGGTCAGGTTCGGCAGCGTGCCGTGAACGAGCAGGTGCGCGATTTCCTCGAATTCGCACGACTCGGCGACGTCGAGAATGTCGTAGCCGCGATAGTGCAGGTCGTTGCCGGTCTTGCCGACCGTGCACAGCGCCGTGTTGCCGGCCGTCACGCCCGACAGCGCCACCGACTTCTTCGGCTTGAATGCGCCTGCGGCGGCCGGTGCTGCTGCGTCTTTCGTCTCGCTCATCTTTCCGTTCTCCAATATGTATCGTGGGTGTCATGTCCGCCGGGCGCGGCACGGGTGCGCGCGGCCCGGTTTCATGCAAGGCGTGCCGGGAATCGTGCCCGGCGCGCGGGCCGCGTTACTTCTTGCCCTGCGCGAACAGCTCGTCGAGCTTGCGCTCGTATTCGTGATAGCCGAGGAAGTCGTACAGCTCGGCGCGCGTCTGCATCGTCGGCACGGCCGCCTTCTGCGTGCCGTCGCGGCGCAGCGTCTCGTAGAAGTTCAGCGCGGCCTTGTTCATCGCGCGATACGCGCCGCAGCAGTACAGCGCGATGTCGACGTTCGCCTCGCGCAGCTCGTCGAGCGTGAACAGCGGCGTCGAGCCGAACTCGGTCAGGTTCGCGAGGATCGGCACCTTCACGGCCGCCTTGAAGCGGCGGTAGTCGTCGAGCGTCTTCATCGCTTCCGGGAAGATCATGTCCGCGCCGGCCTCGACATAGGCCACCGCGCGCTCGATCGCCGAATCGATCCCTTCGGCGGCGGCGGCGTCGGTGCGCGCCATGATCACGAATTGATCGTCGGTGCGCGCGTCGACCGCGGCCTTGATGCGATCGACCATTTCGTCGGCCGGCACGACTTCCTTGCCCGGACGGTGGCCGCAGCGCTTCTGGCCGACCTGGTCTTCCAGGTGCACGGCCGCGACGCCGGCCTTGATGAACGAGCGCACCGTGCGCGCGATGTTGAACGCGCCGCCCCAGCCCGTATCGATGTCGACCAGCAGCGGCAGGTCGGTCGCGTTGGTGATCCGGTTCGCGTCGATCAGCACGTCTTCCATCGTGCTGATGCCGAGGTCGGGGATTCCGAGCGAGTTCGCGGCGACGCCGCCGCCCGACAGGTACACGGCCTTGAAGCCGACGGCCTGCGCCATCTTGGCCGCGTACGCGGTGATCGCGCCGACCACCTGCAGCGGCTGCTCGGCCGCGACTGCCGCGCGGAATTTCGCGCCGGCGCTCTGAAGATGCGTGTTGCTCATGAACGGCCTCCTGATGGAATGCCCGATAACAGCAAGGACCGGGCCAGCTCGCGGAATGTCGCTAACCCTCTGATTCTTAAGCAACCGGCACGGGCGATGCCGCACCCGGCGATTTCAATTCAGCAATTTCATGTTTCAAAAATGAAATCGCGCGCGCATAATCGACCGCCATGGACCTCTCCTCGACCAAGCCCGTTGGCCCGGCGGATCGCGCGGCGCGCCCGCGCATCTGGGCGATGGGCATCAGCCGCCTGCGCGAACTCTTTCGCGAGATCGCCGGCGAATTCGACGAACGCGCCGACGTGCGCATCGTGACGCGCGCCTATGAGGATGCGCTCAGCGCGATCGCCGAGGCCGGCACCGCGCGGCCCGACGTGATCGTCGCGGCCGGCTCGAACGGCGGCTTCCTGAAGACGCGTGCGCAGGTGCCGGTGGTGGTCGTGTCGCCGACCGGCTTCGACGTGATGCAGGCGCTCGCGCGCGCCCGGCGCGACGCGTCGCGGATCGCGCTCGTCAGCGCCGGCGAAACGCCGCCCGAAGTGCGCCGCTTCGTCGCCGCATACGGCCTCGACGTGCAGTTTGCGTCATATCAGTCCGCGCAGGAAGCGGAAGCCTGCGTGCACGAGCTGCGCGACCGCGGCATCGAGACGATCGTCGGCCCCGGCCTCGTCACCGATCTCGCCGCCAGCGCCGGCATGGGCGCGGTGTTCCTGTATTCGCACGCGTCGGTGCGCAAGGCCGTCGAGACGGCGCTCGAAGTCGCGTACGCGACGCATGCCGAGGCGTTCCGCCGCCAGCGGCTCGACAACCTGCTCCAGCACCTGCGCGACGGCGTGGTCGCGCTCGACGCGCGCGGCCGCGTGGAGGCGATCAACGAGCGGCTCGCGTCGGCGCTCGGGGTCGAACCCGCGGCGGCCGTCGGCCGCGCGCTCGTCGACCTGCGGCCCGAGCTGCGCACGCTGCGCGGCGAGGACGGCGACGCGCTCGCGACCGTGCGCGGCGTGCGCTACGTCGTGCATCGCGGGCCGCTCGTCGATCGCGGCGTCACGTCGGGCAGCGTGCTAACTTTCCAGGAATCGCGCGCGGTCGAACGGCTCGACCGCGCACTGCGTTCGCAGCCCACCACGCAGCAGTTCGCGGCGCGCTACGCGCTCGACGACGTCGTCGGCGCATCGGCGCCGATGGCGCGCGTGCGCGATCTCGTGCGCCGCTACGCGAAATCCGACGCGACCGTGCTCGTGCTCGGCGAAAGCGGCACCGGGAAGGAAATGATCGCGCAGAGCCTGCACGCGCTGTCCGCGCGGCGCAGCTACCCGTTCGTCGCGGTCAATTGCGGCGCGTTTCCGGAAGCCCTGCTCGAAAGCGAGCTGTTCGGCTATGAGGAAGGCGCGTTCACCGGTGCGCGGCGCGGCGGCAAGACCGGCCTGTTCGAAGCCGCACACCGCGGCACGTTGTTTCTCGACGAGATCGGCGAGATGCCGCCGTCGCTGCAGAGCCGGCTGCTGCGCGTGCTGCAGGAGCGCGAGGTGATCCGCCTCGGCTCGACCGAGCCGATCCGCATCGACGTGCGCGTGATCGCCGCGACGCACCGTCCGCTGCTCGCCGCCGTCGAGGCCGGCACGTTCCGCGCGGATCTCTATTACCGGCTCAACATCCTGAACATCGGTCTGCCGCCGCTGCGCGAGCGCGCAGCCGACATCCCGGCGCTCGCGGCCACGCTGCTCGTGCAGGCCGCACGACGCGAACCGCGGCTCGCCGAGCGCCTGCGCGACGCCGACGACGCCGCGCGCGTGCTCGGCGCGACGCAGGCCGGGCTCACGCGCTACCGGTGGCCCGGCAACGTGCGCGAACTGCAGAACGTGATCGAGCGGATCGCGGTGGAGCTGGCCGAGGAAGCCGACGAAAACGATCCGGCCGCCGCCTGCGGCACGCTCGATCCCGACGCGCTGCAGGCGATCGCGCCCGAGCTGTTCGCGGCGCCCCCCGACGCGGCCGACGCCGACGATGCGCAGACGCTGCACGCACGCCGCCGTCGCGCGGAAGCCGACGAGATCCGCGCGGTACTCGACGCGTGCGGTGGCGACCGCGATCGCGCATGCGCGATGCTCGGCATCAGCAAGACGACGCTGTGGCGGAAGTTGTCGGTGAAATAGGCAGGCCGGATGCGGCGCGCCGGCGCGCGCCTGCGTAACGAGGAACGTCAGTCGACCTTGTGATAGTGGCGGTACGCCTTCGCGCGATTGCCGCACGACGACATCGAACACCAGCGGCGGCTGCCGTTCTTGCTGTCGTCGATGAACAGCCACTGGCAGGCGTCGTTCGCGCAACGCTTGACCTTCGCGAGCCGCGCGCCGCCAAGCAGGTCGATCGCCGACCACAGCACCGGGCTCAGCAGCGCCGCGAGCGCGCCGCCCGCGCCGCCGATCCGCCACGCATAGGCGCCGTCGATGCGCGCCAGCGCGACGCGCGGCGCCGCTTCCGCCAGGAAACCGCCGAGCAGCGCCAGATCGTCGGCGTGCGGCTCGCGCTGCTCGGCCTGCGCATGAAACAGCCGATACAGCGCCTCGCGCAGTGCGAGCGCGCGCGCGAGCATCGCCGGCGCGTCATCCTTGTCCCGCACTCGACACGCGTCGGCCAGGCCGGCCGGTACGCACGCCTGCTCGCGGCACCACGTCAACAGGTCGTCCAGCGTCCCGAAGGTCTCCGTCGGCGTGTCGGCGCCGCGCCAGTACAGCGTGTTCGCGAAATCGATGCTCAGCGTTTCCGGCGGCGCCGGAATCAGGCAGTCCGTCGTGACGGAAGGTTGCGTTTTGCTCATGACGCGATCGTATCTAACCAGCATGCCGGTTGACAAGCATCCGGGCGCTTTCTAACATAACCGGCATGCTGGTTAAAAACGGTTGGCTGCACTGCTCCCTTTCAGCTCAAGGAGACACAGATGATCGATCGCCTTTTCTTCAGCGTTATCCACAACGACCGCAGCCGGGTGTTCGACGACAGCACACTCGGCGCGCTCCGCTACAAGCGGCTGGCATGGTGCTTGTAGGCAGGTTTGCCGTACTGACGTCCCCTCTTCAGTTCAAGGAGCCCACAGATGATCGATCACCTTTCCTTCGGCGTTGCCCACATCGGCCGCAGCCGCACGTTCTACGACAGCACGCTCGGCGCGCTCGGCTACAAGCGGCTGTATAGCGACGACGGCTCGATCGGGTACGGCGAGACCGAGCCGGTGCTGTGGCTGCAGCATGCGGCTCGCCCCATCGCCGCCGATCCCGACTCCGGGCTGCACCTGTCGTTCAAGGCCGCGTCGCCCGTCGAGGTCGACGCGTTCTACCGCGCCGCGCTCGAGCACGGCGGCCAGGACAACGGCGGGCCCGGCAAGCGCGAGCACTACGGCCCCGGCTATTACGCGGCGTTCGTCGTCGATCCCGACGGATATCGGCTCGAAGCCCATTGCGAGCTGGACAACGTCGTCTGATCCGGGTTCGTACCGACGCGGGTGAACGACAAGGGCCCGATTCCGCATCGCGCGGAATCGGGCCCTTGTCCTTGTTTTTGCTGCATCGAGGTTCGGTCGCGACGCTCGCCGCAGGCAAGCATCCCGATGCCGGGCGGCGCGACCGGCTCGCGGCCGATTGCCCCGCGATCCGCCCGCGCCGGGCACGCGCTTACTGCGCGTTGCGCGTGCTCTGCAACTGCTCGCCGAGCCCGTCGATCCCGAGGCGCACCGTCTGGCCGGCCTTCAGGAACACCGGCGACGGCTTGATGCCCATCCCGACGCCCGGCGGCGTGCCCGTCGTGATCACATCGCCCGGCTGCAGCGTCATGCAGCTCGACAGATAGGCGATCAGCTGCGCGACGGTGAACACCATCGTGCGCGTGTTGCCGTTCTGATAGCGGTGGCCGTCGACCTCGAGCCACAGGTCGAGACGCTGCGGATCGGGCACCTCGTCACGCGTGACGAGCCACGGGCCGATCGGGCCGAACGTGTCGAAACCCTTGCCCTTGTCCCACTGGCCGCCGCGCTCGATCTGCCATTCGCGCTCCGACACGTCGTTGACGACGCAGTAGCCCGCGACGTAATCGAGCGCGCGCGCTTCGTCGACGTCCTTGCAGGTCGCGCCGATCACGACGCCCAGCTCGACTTCCCAGTCCGTCTTGACCGAACCCTTCGGGATGTCGATGCCGTCGTTCGGGCCGCAGATCGAGCTCGTCCACTTGCCGAACACGACGGGCTCCTTCGGCACCGGCATGCCGGCTTCGGCCGCGTGATCGGCGTAGTTCAGGCCGATGCCGATGAACTTGCCGACGTGGCCGACGCACGCGCCGATGCGCGGCTCGCCCGACACGAGCGGCAGCGTGGCCGGATCGATTGCACGCAGACGCGCGAGACCCGCGTCGGACAGCACATCGCCGGACAGATCCGGCACATGCGCCGACAGGTCGCGAATCCGGCCGGCCGCGTCGAGAATACCGGGCTTTTCGTGGCCGGACGGGCCATAACGAAGCAGTTTCATCGTGCTCAACCTCTGTTGTCGAATGGGACAGGATACCGGCCGACGCCGCTCTTCGCGGCCGCGTGCCGGACTGATTGTCGATCGTCGATTGCGCGCGTCGGCGCCGCATCCGGCATGCCGTTCGACGCGCGAGGGTCGCGCGGGCGCAGCGATCGTGGCGCCACACGGAAGTATGGCGCGCATCGAACGAGCGGCCGCCGGTCTGCGCATCGGCGACGACGGCCCGGCACCCGCGACATGGCCCGGCCCGTACCGGCCGGCGTCACGCGCGGCCGCACCGTCGCTGGCCCGCCAGTCTTTGTACCATCGGCCGCGCACGATGAAATGACGCGCGACGGATACCGACTATTGGTGCACCCGCGGGCGCTGCGGCGCAGCATCGCGGGCGGCGGCGCAGCCCGATTTCCTTTCGAATACCTTGAACCGGTGCCACCTGTCATGAATACCGGGTATTCGGAGCTTCCCTGTCATCCTGAAAACAAATTGATCCGTTCTTGTTAGGTAACGATCGGTAAAAAGACGCTGCATTGCACACTAAATGTTTGTTGTTAAGCTCGGACGGATGGCGTGCGTCGCCACACGCGAGCCCGACACAGGCGAAGTGGAGAATCGGTCAGCGTGCGTCGCCAATCGATCGACAGTAATCCCCCAACCTCACATCGACAATGCAAACAACCAACGACCTGCTTCCCGGCTGCGACGCACGGGAATCGATGGGCGCAATCGACCGTTATCGCGCACCCGCGCTCGACAAGGGTCTCGACATCCTCGAACTCCTGTCGGAGCAGAAAGAAGGCCTCACCCGCACCGAAATCACGAAGGAACTCGGCCGCAACGCGAGCGAGATCTACCGGATGCTCGAACGCCTCGTCGCGCGCCGCTACGTGATGCGCTCGACCGGCGGCGACCGCTATACGCTCAGCCTCAAGCTGTTCTCGCTCGCCCACCGGCATCCGCCGATGAGCCGGCTGATCGCCGAGGCGCTGCCGCCGATGCAGCGCTTCGCCGATTCCTCGGAACAATCGTGCCACCTGTCCGTCTACGATCGCGGCAACCTGCTCGTGATCGCGCAAGTCGACGGGCCCGGCCCGTGGGGTGTGTCGGTCCGGCTCGGCTCGCGCATCGGGCTCGCCGATACGGCATCGGGGCGGGTGATGCTGTCGTTCCAGGGCGCCGAGCAGCGCGCGCACATGCTCGCGGAGCACCGCAAGGTCAAGGGCGAAGCGCCGCTGAACGAGCAGGAACTCGCATACGCGTGCCAGTCCATCCGGCAGGCCGGCTACCTGCGCCAGGACAGCCGCCAGGCGTACGGCGTGACCGACCTGACCGCGCCGATCCTCGGGCCGTCCGGCCATGCGATCGCGGTACTGACCTGCCCGTACATGCGCAGGATCGATGCGCACATGGCGCCGTCGGTCGACGCGGTCGTCGATGGGTTGCGCGAAACGGCCGCCCATCTGTCGATGTGCCGCACCGAAACCTGCTGACACAGCTGACCCTGCCGACACGCAGGCTCGTCGGAACGCACCGGGTACGGCGCGATTGCGCCGATCCCGGTCGCCCGCGATCACGCCGGTGCGAGGCGCGACGCACGGTGCCATATCGTGCGTCCACGGCGCTACGCTAAAATAGCGGCCCTCTCAAAAACTACGGCGGCCGGTTGTCGCGGCCGTCGTGTCCGATGGATGTCATGGCCAAACTTCTGAACGATCAAGAATTCCAGCGTTTCTCCGAACTTCAGCAGAAGCAGGCAAGCTTCACGATCACGCCCGAGGAGGCGGACGAACTGCGCGATATCGTCGCGCGCGCGCAGAAGAAGCGCGACGATCGTGCCGCCGCGATGCAGGCGATCGAGAACTACATCGAGCAGTTCGACATCACGCCCGACGAACTCTTCTCGCCCGAGCAGATCGGCGACGCGGCCCGCACCTACGGGCTCATCACGGCGACCAAGAAGGAACGCACGCTGCCGCCGTCGATCACGTTCAACGGCAAGCCGTACCAGTGGACCAAGACGCTTCCGGACGACGTGCGCGGCGCGCTGTTCGAAGCATTCACGTCCGGCGAATCGGTCAAGCGCTTCATCGCGATGCCGAAGGACATCGCGCGCTGCGCGCTGACGATCGCCCGCCTCGAGCGCGAAACCGGCGCCGTCTATGCCGATTCGCACCTCGAGGAACTCGCGATTTCGCGCGACCAGGTGAACGACGCGGCGGCGAAACTCGCTGCCTGAATGTAAGCGCGGGCACGGTTCATGCGTGCCCGCCCCCTGCTCAACGCCGACCTTGGCGGGCGTTGCGCTTGCGCAAGCCGTGCGTCCGGACACTCCCGAAAAGTCTCACCCTGGCATCCCGCAAGCGCTCACCCACACCTCCCGAAAAAGCTCACCAAGGCTCCCGGAAACCCTCACCGAAGCCTCCCGGATGTGCTCACCGACACGTCCCGCAGCCCCTCACCGATGCGCCCCGGAAAGGCTCACCGACGCCTCCCGCAGGTACTCACCGGCAACTCCCGGGAAGGCTCACCGAATGCTCCCGTATCGGCTCACCTCGACCATCCTGGAGAAGCTCACCGGCGGCTCCTGAAAAATCTCACCTTTTGGGCAGGCTCGAATTTTCGAGGCGAAAATACGGCGGCAAATACGTGTGAACATCGCGCGGAAAACTACGACGCGCGACGGATATCGCGGCAAACGAAACGCGTCTCGCGACGCCTGCCGTATGCGTGTCGTTGTTTCCATCGCGAACAGGCAGCGACACGTTCGCCGTTGTTTCGCTCGCGAGACCGGTTCGAATGCCCGGCATTCGTGACCGGAAACATCCGCAACGCGCCGGGAAGCCGGCGACATCGACGGCATATGGCGTCCGTACGCGCCGAGCCGCCGACGGACGCTACGGCTGCAGCTTCATCCTGAAGCCGACGACACCGGGCTCCTCCGTCGTCGACACGGCGAAACCGCACGACTTCGCAAGCGCGATCATCGCCGAGTTCTCGCGCAGCGCCTCGCCGATCATCCATGCGGTTCCGCGCGAACGCGCGTAGTCGATGATCCGGTTCATCATCAGCCGGCCAAGCCCCTTGCCCTTCTGGTCGGGTCGTACCGCGATCGCGAACTCCGCCGTCTCGTTGTCGGGATCGGCCACCGCGCGCGCCACCGCGAGCGTGTGGTCGCGCCCGGACACATCGGTGAACGACACGATGAAGGCCATCTCACGGTCGTAATCGATCTGCGTCATGCGCGCCACCTGTGAATGATCGAAGCTGCGCACCGCACCGAAGAATCGCATCCGCAGATCGTCCGGTGTCATCGCGCCGAGCAGCTCGTTGTGCGCGGCCTCGTCTTCCGGACGGATCGGGCGGATCGTCACCGTCTCGCCGCGCCACTCGAGCGTCTGTTCGAGGTGGCGCGGATACGGCATGATCGCGAGCCGGCTGCGGCCCGTGGCCAGCGTGATACGCGGCGCAATCACTTGCGCACGGTCGGACAGCACGCGCAGCGTGACCGACATCGCAACGACTTCACGCACGTCGCAGACGACCTGCGACAGCGCCGTCAATGCGTCGAGCGTCGGCTCGACGGGTGTGCGGCGTGCATACGGCGAGCGTTCCATCACCGCGCGGGCGAGCACGGTGTTCAGCGGCGGCAGGCCATAGACGACGAACGGCGCCGATACGCCGTCCGCGGGCGGCACTGCATAGCGAAACACCGGGCCGAAGTTCGCATCGTCGTACATGTCGACCGTGACATCGACGACTTTCGTGCCGGCCGGCTCGGCGGCCTGCTCGCCCTGCAGGCCGAAACGGGACAGCCAGCCCAGCGCGGCTTCGCCGGTCAGCTCATGCTCGCCGGCTTCGACCATCCGGCGCGCGTCGGCCTGCGCGGATGCAACGCACTCGGCCGGCTGCAGCGGCGTGCCCTCGGGCGTTTGCATCAGCAGTTGCCGCCCGAGGTTGTAGTCGACGAGACGTGCATACGCGCGTGCGAGCCGCTGCGGCGTGGTGTGCACGGGAATGCCGTTCGCGTGCAATGCATCGCGCGTCGCCGCGTCGACCGCGCCGAAGAAACACGCGAGGATGCCGCGATGCGCGTACTGCCGCGCTTCGATCAGCGTGTGCGCGACCGCATCGGCCGGCGCGCTGTGGGAAGTCGAATGGACGACGAACAGCGTGCCCGTTTGCGGGAACGGCGCGAGCGCCTTGACCGCCGCGGCAAAATGCTCGGGCCGCGCATCGTCGCCCAGCGTCAGCGGATTGCCGGGCGATGCGAGATGCGGCAGCGCGGCCGAGACGGCCGACGTGGCGGCGGGCGGCCAGTCGGCCAGTACGTCGCGCACGTCGGACACCGCGTCGACCGCGAGTTTCGCGACCCCGGCATCGCTCGTCACGAGCGTGGCCGCGCCGCGTGCCGTGACGCGGCCGACGCCGAGCGTCTCGATCTCGTCGAGCAGGTCGTCGAGCGCATCGACCCGCACCATCCCCGCGCGCTGGAACGCCGCCGTATAGAGCGCGTCGCCGGGATCGGCGCGCCCGGTGCGCAAGGCGAGCACCGGCTTGTTGCGCGCGGCCGCGCGGGCGGCGGACATGAACTTGCGCGCCGCGCGCACGGTATCGAGTTCGAGCAGGATCGCGCGCGTGCCGGGGTCGCTCGCGAGATAGTCGAGCACGTCGCCCGCATCGACGTCGGACTCGCTGCCGAGCGCGACGACATGCGAAAAACCGAGGCCCCGTGCGTCGGCCCAGCCGAGCACCGCGTTCGTCAGCGCATTCGATTGCGACACCCACGCGACACCGCCCGATCGCGCCGTATAGGCCGGCGCGCCGAAATGGGCATGCCGTCCGGGCGACAGCACGCCGAGGCTGCCCGGCCCGACGATACGGAGCACGAACGGCTTCGCCGCCTTCAGTGTGCGATCGAGCGCGGCGCGATCGGCATCCGTGCGCGCCTCGCCGACGATCACCGCCACGCGCGTGCCGAGCTCGCCGAGCTTGCGCACGATGCCGGCCCAGGTCGCGGGCGGCGTGCAGATCACGGCAACCGACGGCGGTGCGGGCAGCCGGTCGACATCGGCAACGACCGCATGCCCGTGCAGGTCACGATACTTCGGATTGACGGGCCACACGGGCCCCTGGAACGCGCCGTCGAGCACGCGCGACCACACCATCGCGCCGATACTGCCCGCGCGCGACGACGCGCCGACGACCGCAACGGACTTGGGCTGGAACAACGCATCGAGATGGCGAACGGTCACATCGGCTCCCTGCGGTAACGAAAGACGACCCGATCGGCATGCGGCACGGACAGGCCATACACCGATCGACGCGAACCCCAAGCATAGGCGAAGCGCATGCGGCTGCCTATATGCCGGACGGCCGACTATTCGACAGACGTCAACGCACGCACCATGGGCCTGTGACACGAGCACGAAAGCCGTCGCCGCGCGCCGGGCGTCCACATTCGCTCGACGCAGCCGGCGTTCGCATTCGGCGCGGCGCTGTGTCCGCTTCGTCAAAGGTGAGGATTTACAGGAGCTATGGTGAGTAAATTCGGGAATTGCACGGCGCGACGCGCAAACACGCGAAAGGTGATCGGAATTCGCGGCTCGCGTGCACCGCGAGAATGGCGCGAGCCAATGCGGATGTGCCGTGAAATTGCGGCGCTGTTTACCGAAAATCGCCGCGATATGCAGCCGAATCGCAGCGAATTCGCAAAACGGGATCCTTTAATTGCGCGGCATCGCAGTTCAATACGCCGTCGGGAATCGCGCCGGGAATGCACAAAAACAAAACGGTGCGACGGCCGCATGGCCGTTCGCACCGTTGGTCGGCACGCGAAAGGTGAGAATTTTCGGGAGTCAGTCCTTGATCAGGAAACGCGCGCGATTCTTGCCGAGCCACGTCGGCGACCGTCCACGGCCACTCCACGTTTCACCCGTCTTCGGGTTCAGGTACTTCGGCGGCGACGTACGCTTCGGCTTCGCGGCGGCAGCGGCCGCCCCTGCCGCACGGAACCCGAGCTCTTCCGGCGTAATGTCGTATTCCTCGATTTTCGCGCGGATATCGGCAATCGCATCGGCAATCGCCTTTTCGCGTTCCTTGTCGATCTTTTGCTGAAGCCGTTCGAGCTGCGCGGTCAGTTGCCTGTAGGTCGCCATATGGATGGGACTCCGTGAGTGTTATTCGTGAAAAATAGGTGACTCTCAGCAAACAGAAAAGCGCTTCGCCCGATCGTGGTCTCCTCAGCCGGTTATCTCGAGGTCAATAACCGCTCTTCTTCTTGCACGCGAAGAGAAGATTTCGCGTGGCGTCATCGCTCGATTGCTGAAGCACTTCGAAATCCCCGTTGCAGATCGCCCGGGCATTGTCCGTGCAATTGCTCCAGTCGCTGCCGGTGCATTGCACCTGGGTAGTCGGACGCCCGTCCGAAGTGAACAGCGGCGCGCTGCCGCCACACCCGCCGAGCCCGGCAACCAGACCCAGCACAACGGCCGCCCGAGGCCACCGACAGACCGACGCAAGCATGTGTTTCATTGTTCTTCCCGTCAACCTTTTTTTGAATGTCGCGAGTATGCCATGCGCGACCCTTTCTCCGTCAGTCCGGCGTGCGGTCGGGTTGCCCGCGCGCCTTGTACGGCAAGCGCTTGCGCGGATCGTCGGTGATGCGAACGAACACCTGCTCGACGTCCGGAATCGCCTCGAGCTCACGCTGCAATGCCTGCCGGTCGAACGCCGTATCGGCACATCCTTCGACGTAAATGAAACGTCGCTGCACCGTGATCCACAGGCTCGTGCCGTGCAGTCGATCGGAGCCGGCGAAGTGTGCCTTCACGGCGTCGGCGATCGGTGCGTCATACATGTAGGAGTTCGGCTTCGTGCAGCGGTGTGCGAGCCAGCACGTGGTGCCGCGTTCGGCACGGTAATGCGCGTCGTCCGTCATCTCGGCCCGGGTCATCCACGGGCCGAGCGGCAACGGGCATTCGGCCACGTCCCGCGACAGCGCGATGAACGGATCGTTGTACCAGTTGCGCCGCGCCTCGGGCGCGTCGGCGTCGCCCGACTGCGCGAGCGCGGCGCTCGCCAGCAACAGCGTCAGCCATCCTGCGATGCCGATCCGTTGTTTCATCGTGCTCTCCTGTTCGATGCCGCACGTCCGGCCGCATCGGCGTTGCCGGTCGGCCTACCGGTCGATGCCCAGCGCCGCCAGCTTCTTGTACAGCGTCGCGCGGCCGATCCCGATGCGCGCGGCCGCTTCCACCACCTTGCCGTCGCAAGCCGCGAGCGCATCGGTCAGGAACTGGCGCTCCCACGCCGCCAATGCATCGGCATACGACGCTGCCGGTGCAGCCCGCATTTCGCCCGTGCGCCGCTCGACCGTCGACACGGCCGCCGGCTGCGCCGGTACTGCACCGTCCGTCGATACGCGCACCGGCCCAAGGAACGGCGCGAGCGCACGCGCATCGATCACCGACCGGTCCGACAGCATCAGCGCGCGCTCGAGCGTATTGCGCAACTCGCGCACGTTGCCCGGCCACGGATACGCACACAGCATCCGCAGCGCATCGTCGGTCAGTTCGCAATGGGCCGCGCGCCCGTGTTGCGCGGCCAGTTCCTCGAGGGTTGCGTAGACGAGCGCCGCGATGTCGGAGGCGCGCTCGCGCAGCGGCGGCGCGTGGATCGTCAGCACGTTCAGACGGTAATAGAGATCCGCGCGAAAACGCCCGGCTGCGACCAGCGCCGGCAGGTCGGCGCTCGTGGCCGCGATGATCCGGACGTCCGCGCGCACGATCCGGTTCGAGCCGACCGGCTCGAACTCCTTGTCCTGCAGCACGCGCAGCAGCTTGCCCTGCAGTGGCAGCGGCATGTCGCCGATCTCGTCGAGAAACAGCGTCCCGCGATCGGCCAGCTCGAACTTGCCGACGCGCCCCTTGCGGTCGGCGCCCGTGTACGCACCGGGCGCCGCGCCGAAGAATTCGGTTTCGAGCAGCGTGTCGGGAATCGCGGCAACGTTGACGGTCACGAGCGGCTGGAGTGCACGCGCCGACGCCGCGTGGATCGCATGCGCGAGCAGTTCCTTGCCGGTGCCCGTCTCGCCGAGCAGCAGCACCGGCGAATCGACCTGCGCGGCGCGGCGCGCCTGGCGCTTGGTTTCGAGACTCGCCGCACTCGTGCCGACGAAACTCGCGAACGTGTATTTCGCGCGGCGCGCCTGCGCGAGCGAACGTTGCGTCGCGATCAGTTGCTGCTGAAGCTGGGCGTAGCGGGAAAAGATCGGTGTGAGCGTCTTCAACTGGTCGAACAGCGCGAAGCCGATCGCGCCGACCGTCTCGCCGGCCTCGTTCTTCAGCGGCAGGCGCGTGACGACAAGCGGCTCGCGGCCCGTCTCCATGATGTCGAGCAGGATCGGCTGCCCGGTCGACACGACCTCGCGCATCAGGCTGTTCGGGATCACGGCCTCGCAGTCGAGGCCGACGGCCTGTTGCGGATCGGCGAAACCGAAGCGCGCCGCATATCGCTCGTTCATCCACACGACGCGTGCATCGCGATCGACGACCACCGTGCCCGCGCTCGAATCCTCGAAGGTCCGGAACAGCGACTCGGCGGCGCGCCGCAGCACGTCGCCGTAGTTGACGGGCAGGCGGGCCCAGTCGTTCATCATCGTGTCTTCGTCTCCGTGTATCGTCGACCGGCTGTCTCCGGAACGAGACGGATTATCTCACTCCGGAGACACGCCGCAACACGTTGCCCGGGAACGCCCCGCCCGATTCCACGGGTTGGCCGGACGGCCATTTCGTCTCCGGATGGAGACGTTTTATGTAGAATCGTCAGACAACGACCGGCGCGGGCCCGCCGGTCCCCGGCGGACCCATGTCCGGCGGCGCTATCCGGCCGATGGCACGAAACCTGCACGAACCTGAGCCGGTCCGCGGCGCATCGCGCGATCGAACAACAACCAAAGCCATTAGGAGACTCCCTTGTCTTTCGTGATCGTCCTCGCCGCGCTGGCGTTCCTGATGTTCGCCGCGTATCGCGGCTACAGCGTGATCCTGTTCGCGCCGATCGCCGCGCTCGGCGCGGTGCTCCTGACCGAACCCGCCGCCGTCGCACCGGTCTTCTCCGGCATCTTCATGGAGAAGATGGTCGGATTCGTCAAACTGTATTTCCCGGTGTTCATGCTCGGCGCGGTATTCGGCAAGGTGATCGAACTCTCCGGGTTCTCCGAGTCGATCGTCCACGCGGCGATTCGCTACATCGGCCGCTCACGCGCGAATGCGGTGATCGTCGCGGTGTGCGCGCTGCTCACCTATGGCGGTGTGTCGCTGTTCGTCGTGGTGTTCGCGGTCTATCCGTTCGCGGCCGAACTCTATCGCCAGAGCAACATCCCGAAACGGCTGATGCCCGGCGCTATCGCGCTCGGCGCGTTCTCGTTCACGATGGATTCGCTGCCGGGCACGCCGCAGATCCAGAACATCATCCCGACCACGTTCTTCAAGACGACCGCCTGGGCCGCGCCCGCGCTCGGCACGATCGGCTCGCTGTTCATCATCGTCGTCGGCCTCACGTATCTCGAATGGCGCCGCCGTTCGGCGATGGCAAAGGGTGAAGGCTACGGCACGTCGCTCGTCAACGAACCGGAGCGCGTCGAGGCGAAGTCGCTGCCGAATCCCGCGCTCGCGATCCTGCCGCTGATCCTCGTCGGCGTGTCGAACTTCGCATTCACGAAGCTGATTCCGCAGTGGTACGGCGCCGCGTCGTACACGGTCGCGCCGGAAGTGCTGCCCGGCGTGCACGCGCCGGTCACGACGTCGATCAAGACCGTCGTCGCGATCTGGTCGGTCGAGGCGGCGCTCCTGCTCGGCATCGTCCTGGTCGTGCTGACCGCGTTCAAACGCGTCAGCGGGCGCTTCGCAGCCGGCTCGAAGGCCGCCGTCGCCGGTGCGCTGCTCGCCGCGATGAACACCGCGTCGGAGTACGGCTTCGGCGGCGTGATCGCGGCGCTGCCGGGCTTCCTCGTCGTCAGCGATGCCCTGAAGAGCATCCCGAACCCGCTCGTCAACGCGGCCGTGTCGGTCAGCTCGCTCGCCGGCATCACGGGCTCGGCGTCGGGCGGCATGAGCATCGCGCTCGCCGCGATGTCGGACCTGTTCATCAAGGGCGCGCAGGCCGCCAATATCCCGCTGGACGTGCTGCACCGGGTCGTCGCGATGGCGAGCGGCGGCATGGACACGCTGCCGCACAACGGCGCGGTAATCACGCTGCTCGCGGTCACGGGCCTCACGCACCGCGAGTCGTATCGCGACATCTTCGCGGTCACGATCATCAAGACGCTCGCGGTGTTCTTCGTGATCGCCGTGTACTACATGACGGGGCTAGTGTAATACCCCCCGCGCGGCGGCCCGTCTCCGGGTCGCTGCCCGCCGGCCGCCGGCCACGTCGCTGCGGCCGGCTTCTCCCCCGCTCCTCCCCTTTTTGCCGGGCACCGTCCAGGTGCGCGCGCCGGCCGTTCATTGTTGTCTTCCGGAGAACACTACGTTGGGCGCAGCGGCATTTTTCATGCGTCAGGCGAGGCCTACACTGCTTTCGACGGTCACCGTACGTGATCGGCGCCGTCGAAAACCTGGAGGTATCCGCTCATGAACCCGCTGCTCCGCACACTCGCCCTCGCGGCCGCATTCGCCGCTCCCGTCGCCGCGCAGGCGCAAGCCACCTCGCCGCTCACGCGCGCCGAAGTTCATTCCGAGGTGGTTGCACTGAGAAAAGCCGGCTTCCAGCCGAGCGACTGGTTCTACCCTGCCAGCATCCAGGCCGCCGAAGCGAAGATCGCCCGGCAGCAAGGTGCGTCGCGGGCCGCGGGCGCCGGCTACGGCAATCGCGGCGTGTCCGCCACGGGCCAATAGTCCGGGTCCAACCCAGCGGGCTGCGCTCGCGTCAGCGCCACCTTCCCGGCGCGCGCAGCGCGCACCGCGCTGCACGGTCAGCGCGGCTCGATGCCCGCTTTCGCGTAGGACTCGCGCTCCAGTTCCAGTATTTCCGCGGACAGTTGCAGGTGCATGCCGGGCGGCGCGACGACGTGCCGCTTCAGTTCCGCCAGCACCCACTCCGAGAATTCCCGCTTGACGTCAGTCGGCCGGCCGCTCAGCACCGCGAGCTTCGCGTGGACGAACGCGCGCGGCGCCGGCGACGTGCCGACTGCAAATGTATCGAGCCGCAGCGCGCGGCTCTTGATATCGCGCTCGTCGAAATGGCCGGACGCGGCAAGCGCGGCATTGAGCGCGCGCAGTGTCGCGCCGGCGTCGAACCCGTCGAGGTTCGCGGAATATTCGAGCGTCAGGTGGGGCATGGGGTCGGTGGCCTCGTCGGTATCGGGAAACACGCCGGCCGGCATCCCGAAAGCCCACGCAGTGCCACCGGATCTATGCCTTGACCGGCTGGATCAGGCGCTCGCAGGCGCTTGCCTGCGGATCGCCGGCGGGCAGTTTCCCACAGATGCCGTCGAACTGCTTCGCGATCGACCTGACCGATGCGTCGTGCGCGCCGCTGCCACGCCAGCGGTTCAACTGCGTGACGACCTTGGTCAACGCGCGCAGGTTCGCGCCGTAGAACGCGTCCCGCGTCTTGTCGGCCTGCGCGAGCACGCTCGCGGCGATCCCTTCGATGCGCGCCGAATCGTCCGGCGCCAGTTCGACCGCATTCGCGAAATAGGTCGCACCCCAGCGCAGCTTCGTCGCCGGCCCGCTCGCCGCATCGTATGCCTTGCGGTACCAGTCGAGCGCCGCGGCCTTGTCGCCGCGCGCCTTCGCGTTCGCGGCCAGCCCGGACATGAAGTAGTACGGCGTGGACGAGCGCGGCAACTCGGCCTTCAGCAACGCATCCGACTCGTCGTACAGCCCCGCGTCGGTCAGCGTGTCCGCGCCTTCGCTGACGAGCGCCTGCCGCTCGTATGCGTTCGCGGCGCCCTGCACCGACGCCAGGATCTGTTTGCGCGCCGTATCGGCCAGCGCCGGTACGGCGAGCGGTGCGCCCTTGCGTGCATCGCCGCGCGCGAGCAGCACGCGGCCGTGCAGCGCCATCAGCCGGTCGATCGACGACAGCGTGGTGTCGGTCGACAGGCGCGCAAGCGCCGTGTCGTACGCGCCGCGCAATTTCGCGCGCTGCGCGTCGCCGCCACCGAGATACGCGACCACACGCGCGGGCGCGGCGACCAGCACGTCCGAATCGGCCCGCGACAAGGCGGGGTCCTGCAGCACCGTGCGCAGCGAATCGGCCAGCGCCGTCTTGTCCAGCGCGCCGGCCTGCGCCGGATCGTCGGACGCGGCGACCACGGCCGACTTCAGCGCGAAGCGCGCCGATTCGGCCTTCGCGCCGGCCGCCCGCGCGCGTTGCGCGAGCGACTGCAGCGTCTCGGCCACGCGATCGGCCGGCACCGGCAGCGCGCCGTCGGTATCCCATGAATAGTCGGCCAGCAGGCGCCATTCGTCCGGCGTCAGCGACGCACCGTTCTTCAGCGCGGTCGCGAGCGTCTGCCGCACCGGATGCGCGGCCGTCATCCCGAGCGACAGCGCCTGCATGTAGCGGTCGAGATCGGCTTCGCCCGGCAGCCGCGTCACTTCGGTGCCGTCGGGACGGAACAGGATCATCGTCGGGTAGCCGTGCACCTTGAAGCGCTCGCCGAGCTTCTGCGCGCTTTCGGTATCGCCGTCGAGATACACGGGCACGAAGAACGACGAGCGGGTCTTGAATGCCTGCTGGCTGAAGATCGTCGATTTCACCTGGTTGCACGACGGGCACCACACCGCGCCCCAGTAGAGCAGCAGCGGCTTGCCGGTGCGCTTCGCCAACGCGAAAGCGGCGTCGACGTCGCCGTGCTGCCACGCGATGCCGGGCGGCAGGTGCGCGCCGTCGGGCGATGCGCTCGCGACCGGGGTGCCCGTGGGCGCGGCGGCGGCAAACGCCGCACCCGCGGCGGCAGCGAGCAGGCAGGCGGCAGTCAGATTCCGGAGAGCGGTTTTCATCGAAGCGGGTCCGTTGAAAGAGAAGGTTGCGGGAAGGAGTGGCGCGCCAGGCGACGACGGGAAGCGACGACCTGAAGCGACGCCCATGCAGCGAGATTCATGAAGCGATGAAGCGCACCGGCGCGCGGCGTGGCGCAAGCCGGCGTGCGTCGACGCACGCCGCACGCATCGATGCGGAGGCCGTCAACGTCGCCCGAAGCGGCCGGCGCAAATCCTTCAACGATACGATCCGCGCAGCCGGCGGGAAACGAACGAATTCTTGAATGAATATGACGCGCGGCATCGTCGCCGCGCGTTCACTCTCGGCCCTTGATCCGCGCCATGTGATACACGGACATGTGCACGCCGTCGCGCAATGCATAACCCGGCGATTCGCCCTCGATCCGGAAGCCGTGCTTCTCGTAGAGCGCGATCGCCGCGCGGTTGTCGGTGAACACGGTCAGCTCGAGGCGCGTGAGGTTCAGCCAGTTTTCCGCGAGATCGATCGCGGCCGCGAGCAACCGGCCGCCGATGCCGCGCCCGTGCCGGGTCGCGTCGACCATCATGCCGAGCCCTGCCGCATGGCGCCGACGCGGATTCGGTTCGAACTCGAGGCCGAGATGGCCGACCACCTCGCCGTCGATTTCGGCGACGAGGCTTGCGCCGCGCTCGTGCGCGTTGGCGAGCCGTTTCTGCCATTTTTCGAACGATGGAAACGGATACTGCAGCGTATTCATGTACACCGCGGGGTGCGCGGCGATCTGCCGGATCGCGTCGACGTCGTGCGTCTCGCTGTGCCGAATCTTGATGTCGGTCATGGGTGGGCCGGTTCCGAAAAGTCGCGCCCGCGGCGCGGGCTGCGCACATGCGCAGCAACGGATCGAGCTTATCCGATTTCACGCATTTGAAACATCGGCGTCATGCGGTGCCGTTGCACCCGCAACGACCAGCGCTCAAGCCACGCCTCTACGCGCAGGGAAAATCTGACCGGCCCGGCGGCCGGAAACCGGTAATTCCTTACCCGCTTCCGTCACGCATCGCTTCCCGATGCTTCCCGATCGATCGTTGCGCACGCAACGTCACGCGCGCGACATGCGATGTCATGCCTTCATCACGTCGGCGTCACGTCGACTCCCTAGACTGGGCGCCGCCCAATCCGGCACGTACCCGGCCGGTGTGTGCCGACGTCCTGGCCCGCGCATCACGAGCGCGCGTCGCGCAGGATCGCGGCAACGGCCCAGGCATCCGCGCGGCACCACGGATCGCGCGCGACGCGCGCACTTCCGCCACGCGCGGCCGCCGCACTCGACCGCCCATGCCGCGCGCATCGCCCCGGCGGGCGACGCACGGGCACCGCCAGACGAAGTCACGAACGCTCCCATCATCACAGGACCCGAACGCCATGACGTCACGCCGCAGATTCCTCCAGCAGACCGCCACTTCCGGCCTCGCCGCCGCCGCACTCGCCGCGTTTCCGCCGAGCATCCGCCGCGCGCTCGCGATTCCCGCGTTTCACGAAACGGGGACCATCCAGGACGTCAAGCACGTCGTGCTGCTGATGATGGAGAACCGCGCATTCGACAGCTACTTCGGCACGTTCAAGGGCGTGCGCGGCTACGGCGACCGCTTTGCGGTGCCGTCGCCGAACGGCCGCAACGTGTTCTACCAGACGTACACGAAGCCGACGCCCGCCGCCACCGTCACGCCGTATCACCTCGACGCGAGCCAGGGCAACGCACAGCGCGCGGGCGGCACGCCGCACACGTGGGCCGATGCGCAGGCCGCCTGGGACCATGGCCGGATGAACCGCTGGCCCGACGCGAAGACGCCGCTGTCGATGGGCTACTACGACGCGGCGGAAGTCCCGTTCCAGCGCGCGCTCGCCGATGCGTTCACGCTGTGCGACCACTATCACTGCGGGATGCACACGGGCACGATCGCGAACCGCCTGTTCTACTGGAGCGGCACCAACGGCCCGAACGGCATCAGCCCGGCCGACGGCAGCCGCGTGAAGATCGCCGCGCTGAACAACCAGTTCAACGGCGGCAACGACATCGGCCCGTCGAGCCAGGGCTGGACCTGGACCACCTACGCCGACCGGCTGCAGCAGGCCGGCGTGAACTGGAAGGTCTACCAGAGCCTGATCGACAACTTCGGCTGCAACGAGATGATGAGCTTCCGCCACTGGCGCGCGGCGATCGAGCAGATGCCACCCGCGCGCCGGCCCGCCTACGTCGCGTCGACGGACATCACGCAGCCCGTGACGGCGGCCGGCGCGTTCTACGATCCGGCGATCGACGATCCGCTGAGCCCGCTCGCGAAGGGATTCGGCAACACGATGCCGTACGGCTTCCTCGAATCGTTCCGCGACGATATCCGCAACGGCAAGCTGCCCGAGGTGTCGTGGATCATCCCGCCGTCCGTGTACAGCGAACACCCGGGGCCGTCGAGCCCCGCGCAGGGCGGCTGGTACGTGCAGGCGGTGCTCGATGCGCTGACGGCGAACCCGGAGGTGTGGAGCAAGACGGTGCTGCTGGTCAACTACGACGAGAACGACGGCTTCTTCGACCACATGCCGTCGCCGGCCGTGCCGTCGCGCAACGCCGACGGCACGCTCGCCGGCGGCCATACGCTGCGGGACGCCGACGTCGCCGTCGAATACCACGACTTCACGCCGGCCACGTCGAGCCAGCCGGCGATCGACGGCCGCCCGTACGGCCCGGGCCCGCGCGTGCCGATGTGGGTCGTGTCGCCGTGGAGCCGCGGCGGCTGGGTCAACTCGCAGGTGTTCGACCATACGTCGACGTTGCTCTTCCTCGAAAAGCGCTTCGGCGTCGCCGAACCGCAGATCAGCGCGTACCGCCGCGCGGTGTGCGGCGATCTGACGAGCGCGTTCAACTTCCGCTCGCCGAACAACGAACCGCTGCCGACGCTCGCGGGCCGTACGACGAAAAGCCAGGTCGACGCGCTGAGCGCCGCGCAGCAGGCCGCGCCGAAGATCGTGCCGCCGGCCGCGCCGTCGCTGCCGGCGCAGGCCACCGGCGTGCGCCCGTCGCGCGCGCTGCCTTACGAGCTGCATGCGAGCGCGCGTGCCGATGCCGGCAACGGCACGCTCACGCTGAAGTTCGCGAATACGGGCCGCGCCGCCGCCGTGTTCCACGTCTATGACAAGCTGCACCTCGACCGCCTGCCGCGGCGCTACGTCGTCGAACCGGGCAAGACGCTGCACGGCGACTGGGCGGCGCGCGCCGACGACGGCGGCAAATACGACCTGTGGGTGCTGGGCCCGAACGGCTATCACCGCCGCTTCACCGGCGACCTGAGCCGCCTGGCCGGTGCACGCGCGCCCCATCCGGAAGTTCGCGTCGGCTATGCGGGCGCGAGCGGCAACCTCCACCTGCGGCTGCGCAACCACGGCGGCGGCACGGTGCGCTTCACCGTGAAGTCGAACCAGGTCTACGGGCCGCTCCCGGGCCGCGGCGCACACGACGGTCGCGGTCACGGCCATGACCATGACCATGGCATCGAGGACGGCAACGGCCAGGGTCGCGGTACCGGTACCACGTGGACGGTCACGGTGCGCGCCGGCGACCAGGCCGAACTGGACTGGAAGCTCGACTCGACCGGCCACTGGTACGACTTCATCGTCACCGCGGACAGCGACCCGGGTTTCTCGCGCCGGGTCGCCGGCCGCGTGGAAACCGGCCGCCACTCGGTCAGCGACCCGGCGATGGGGCTCGCCGACCGCTTCTGATGCCGCCGCGGCGACACGCGTTGCGCCACGTTGTAC
>NZ_LDVA01000029.1:0-393 GCF_050768715.1 Burkholderia sp. ZZQ-2
AGCCGAAGCTAGACGAGGATAATTTGGCATTTGACAAGTGCACGCTGTTGAGTTCTCAAGGATCGGATGCTCCCACGACCCAGCCATCACAGCCAGGCCCGAAGGGCAACTTCTCTATCTTACCGATCTCGTTTCCGTTGTCAAGTCCGAGTTTTTCTCGGCCTGACCGTGGGAACGGATCAGCACCTTCATCCTGTCCACTCAGTGAGTGTCTGGGATTCGGGAGGTGTTAGCTGCTTGACGGGAGCCGGTCCGAGGACCTCCGCTCAACCGTTTGGGGCGAACAAGTAATAAGTTACGCGGATCCCGGGGATCGGGCAAATCTAGGCCGACCGCCGGGCGTGTCGCGCTCCTGCAGCTGCATATCCGCGCGACTCCTCTGCCCCTGTCGTG
>NZ_LDVA01000030.1:0-259 GCF_050768715.1 Burkholderia sp. ZZQ-2
CAGTCGATCCATGACCTCTCCGTCGAGGGCGGGCTGGGCCTGCTCTTCGCCGTGCTCGTGATCCTCGCGTTCCTGCGCTCGTGGCGCTCGACGGTCATCGCTGCCGTGTCGATCCCGCTGTCGCTGCTGATCACGCTCGTGGGCCTGTGGTGGAGCGGCAACACCCTCAACATCCTGACCCTCGGCGCGCTCACGATCGCCATCGGACGTGTCGTCGACGACTCCATCGTGGTGATCGAGAACATCTCGAGACGACGCG
>NZ_LDVA01000031.1:0-260 GCF_050768715.1 Burkholderia sp. ZZQ-2
CGCGCTGCGTCGTCGCGGAAGCGGAGATCGCGCTCGCATCGCGCGACTTGCGCTGGCCGACACGCGCGCTCGATGCAGCCTGTGCGACGCTCGACGCGCACGGTGACCGCGCGAACGCCGCGCACGCGCGCTATCTCGGCGTGCGCCGGCTGCTGCTGGTCGGCCAGCTCGACGACGCCGAACGGATGCTCGCGAATCTCGATCCCGCACCGCTGCCGGCTGCATCGCGCGCCGCCCATGAGCTGATCGCGGCCGGCATC
>NZ_LDVA01000032.1:0-3313 GCF_050768715.1 Burkholderia sp. ZZQ-2
GCCGTGATCGCGTCGGCGTGCCTGGCGGTGCTGACGGTGCTGGTGTTCTACGCGGTCGTGATGCGCTACGTGTTCGAGAACGCGCCGGATTTCGTGGAGCCGATCGCGCTGCTGCTCGTGATCGTGATCGCGATGTTCGGCGCGGCGATGAAGGTGCGCGACGGTGGACACATCGGCCTCGATTCGCTCGTGCGCCGGCTGCCGCCCAAGTCGCGCACGGTGGTGATCGCGATCCAGCACGTGAGCCTGATCGCGTTCGCGATCATGATCATGGCCGGCTGCGGCAGCATGGCCGCCGAGACGATGGGCGACCGCATTCCGATCATCGGTCTGCCCGAAGGCGTGCGCTACCTGATCGCGATGCCGGCCGCGATCGCCATCATCCTCTTCTCGCTCGAGCACCTGCTCGCGCTTCGTCGTTCTTCGCCGGGGCAATAACGCCATGGAACTCGCGATCCTGTCCGTCAGTTTTCTGATTTTCCTCGTGCTCGGCGTGCCCGTGTCGTTCGCGCTCGGCATCGCCTGCGTGCTGACCTATATGGTCGAAGGCCTGCCGATCGCGACCGCGATGCAGGCGATGATCTCGGGGATGAATGCGTTCTCGTTCCTCGCGGTACCGTTCTTCATCTTCTCCGGCGAACTGATGCTGCACGGCGGCATCGCGGACCGGATCCTGCGCTTCGCGCAGGCGACCGTCGGCCACTTCCGCGGCGGCCTCGGGATGGCGAACGTCGTCGCCTGCACGCTGTTCGGCGGCGTGTCGGGCTCGCCGACCGCCGATACGTCGGCGATGGGCGGCGTGGTGATTCCGCTGATGAAGCGCGAAGGCTACAGCGCCGCGTACGCGGTCAACGTGACGACGCATGCGTCGCTCGCCGGCGCGCTGATGCCGACGTCGACCAACATGATCATCTACGCGTTCGCCGCACAGGGCATCACCGGGATGCTGCACGGCCAGCCGGTGAGCGGCGTGTCGATCGGCGACCTGCTGTTTTCCGGGCTGCTGCCGGTGTTGTGGGTGATGGGTTTCGTGCTCGCCGCCGCGTACTGGCAGGCGGTGCGCCACGGCTACCCGCGCCGTGAAGACGGTTCGTCCGCGCTGCCCGCGTTTCCCGGCTGGTATGCGGTGCTGCGCAGCTTCGTCGGCGCGGTGCCCGGGTTGATGGTGATCGCGATCATCCTCGTGTGCGTCGCGAAGGGGATCGCGACCGCGACCGAAGCCGCCGCGATCGCCGTCGTGTACTCGCTCGTGCTGACCGCGGTCGTGTACCGCACGCTGACGGCCGCGAAGCTGCGCCGCGCGCTGTCGCATGCGGCGCGCACGACGGGGGTCGTGCTGCTGCTGATCGCGGTGTCCAACATGCTGCGCTTCCAGATGTCGTACCTGGAGATTCCGGATGCGATCGAGGGGCTGCTGAAGCAGTCGACTGCCGCGCCGTGGCTGATGCTGCTGTACATCAACATCATCCAGGTGTTCCTCGGCACGTTCGTCGACATGGCCGCGCACATCCTGATCACGACGCCGCTGTTCCTGCCGATCGCGATGGCGTGCGGTGTCGGGCCGGTGCAGTTCGGGATCATGCTGCTGCTGAACTGCTCGCTCGGCCTCGTGCATCCGCCGATCGGCTCGGTGCAGTTCGTCGGCTGCGCGATCGGCAACGTGTCGATCGGGGAGACGACGAAGATGGCGTGGCCGTATTACCTCGCGATCTTCAGTGCGATCAACATCGTCACTTACATGCCGTTCTTCTCGACCTGGCTGCCCAGCCTGATCAGCGGGCACGCGGTGTTCTGATCGTATGCGTCGCCTGACGCGGCGCCGGACGACCGAGGGTGTCCGGCGCCGCGTTCGTTTGCGCGGTGCCCTTTCAATTCACCGGAGCGCACATGCCCGCTCAATCCTGCCGCGCCTCCGGTTCTCCGTTTCCATCGGCCGACCGTTCGTCGCGCCGATCCGCCAGCTCGCGCCACAGCGCCGGGCGCGCATGATCGCGGGGCGGCAGCGGGATCACGTAGGCCACCCCTCGCACGTTGATCACGGCTCCCGAGTCGGGCAGCGTGGCCGGAATGCCGGAGAGCGGCGGGTCGGTATCCGGTTCGGAAGCCATACCCGGGCCGGGCGGGTGTCGAAGCATCATGCGATTTCTCCCTGGCGCCGCGAATCGGCGCATCAATAGCGGACCCGCCCGATCAACCCCAACGGATCGACGGCGTGCTGGATGACGGCGGCGAGTTCCCGTTGCGCGGCCGGCACGTGCTTGCGGTAATACGCGACGTTGACCGGCCCGACGCCGTGCTCCGCGCTGAAGCAGCCGCCGGCCCGCACGACGCGCTCGTACAGCGCGCCGCGCAGCGCCACCTGCTGCAGCGGCCCGTAGCGCTCCGCGTCGGCGTGGGGGATCGACACGACGAGATGGCAGCCGCCGTCGCCGAAATGACCGAACGCGTGACAGCGCAGCGACGGATGCGCCGCCGTGATCCATTGCTCGGCATCGGCGACGAATGCGGCCAGCGCGCCGCGCGGAAACGACACGTCGAACGACAGCGGAATGCCGTGCTGCGCAACCGCGACCGGCAGTGCATCGCGGATCCGCCAGAACCGTTCGGCCGGCGCACAGGCCGCGTCGAGCACCACGCGTTCGCCTGCCAGCGTGTCGAGCGTCGCAATCGTGCGTTCCTCGAGCAGCCCGTCGAGCCCCGGCATGCCGGTCGCGATCTCGACGAGCGCGTAGCATGCGGCGGCGTCGGCTTCAAACGGAATGCGCAGCGCCGGAAACGCGGCGGCGACGCAGCCGACGGCCGCGGCCGACATGAATTCGAACGCCGACAGCATCTCGCCGAACGCACGCTCGAACGCGAGCAGGCCGGCGAGCGCCGCGTCGTACGACGCAAACGCGACGAACGCGGCACACGACGACCGTTCGAGCGGCGCGAGCGCGAACGACACGGCCGTCACGAGCCCGTGGGCGCCGTTCGCGCCGATGAAGCATTGCGTGACGTCGAAACCCGCGTTGCGCTTGCGCAGCGGCGCGAGCGCGTCGATCACGGTGCCCGCCGCATCGGCGAGCACGACTTCGACGCCGAGTACGTTGCGGCGCACGTCGCCGTACTTGATCAGCCGGCTGCCGCCCGCGTTGGCGCCGACGAGGCCGCCGGCCGCCGGATCGCTGCCGAGGTCGACCGGCAGGCAGAGGCCGGCGTCGGCCGCCACGCGGTTGATGTCGGACAGCCGCGCGCCGGCCTCGACCGTGATGCTGCGATTCGCCGCGTCGAACGCGCGAACGGCGCGCATCCGGTCGAACGACACCACGCA
>NZ_LDVA01000033.1:0-4051 GCF_050768715.1 Burkholderia sp. ZZQ-2
AAATCGGTGACATACCAACCCGAACCCTTCAGCTGGAAGCCCGCCGCAGTGACCTGCTTGCGAAATGCGTCCTTCCCGCATTCCGGACACTGCGACAGCGGCGCATCGCTCATCTTCTGGAGCACGTCCTTCGCGAAGCCACACGCTTCGCATCGATAGGCGTAGATCGGCATGATATTTTTCCCGCGGAAACTGGAAACGGCTTGCAAAACCTTGAATTATAGCTGAAACCCCGCCGCGCTCCGGCAATGGCCGCGACACCCGCGCATCAGCGGCGGCGCCACGTCAGCCAGCGCTCGTGACCTTCGAACACGGGCAGCGAATCGGTCACGGGCAAATCCTCGATCAGTTCGAAGTGCGGCGTGAGCAGCGCATCGAGTTCGGCACGCTCGATTCCGAACGGCGGCCCCTTCGGTTTCGCCATCAGGAAGAAATAACCTGCCAGCAATCCGTCCACGGGCAGCAGCTCGGCCATGCGTGCCGCGTAGCCGGCGCGCATGGCCGGCGGCAGCGCGCACAGGAACGCGCGCTCGTACACCCACTGCACGTCGAACGGCGCCCGGTACGAAAAGAAATCGGCCTGCTCGACGACTTCCGCATGCGCGCCGAGCTGCGCTTTCGCAACTGCCACTGCCTGCGCGGAGAAATCGATCGCACGCACGGGCCAGCCGGCCTGCGCGAGCCACCCGGCCTCCTGCGCACTGCCGCAGCCTGGAATCAGCACCGCGCACGGCTCGAGCCGGTGCGCGAACACGCGAAACCCGTCGGGCACGCCACCGAATTCCCACGGCGTCACGCCACGCGCGAAACGTTCGTCCCAGAACGATGCGTTGCCGGGATCGCGCGTCGTGAAATCGGCGGCCGCCGGTGTAGCCGGTTGCTTCGGATCGGACATCGCCCTGCTCCTTTCGGTCATGTGCCGTACGCGAGCGCGAGCAGCACGCGCGCGACAAGCGCCCCGACGCCGACGGCGAGACCGAAGATCAGCAACGCCTGCAGCAGCCGGTTCGTCCGCTTCTGCTCGACGAGAATCTGGCGCATCAGGTCCTCGCTCGCCGCGCGCGGCGCGTCGTGGCGCGCCGCCATCGCATGATGGATCAGGCGCGGCAGTTGCGGTAGCGTCTTGCTCCACTGCGGCGCTTCGACCTTGAAGCGCTCGTACCAGCCGCGCAGGCCGATCTGCTCGGTCATCCAGCGCTCGAGGTACGGCTTCGCGGTCTTCCACAGGTCGAGCTCGGGGTCGAGCGAGCGGCCGAGCCCCTCGACGTTCAGCATCGTCTTCTGCAGCAGCACGAGCTGCGGCTGGATCTCGACGTTGAAGCGGCGCGACGTCGAGAACAGGCGCATCAGCACCTGACCGAGCGAGATGTCCTTCAGCGCGCGATCGAAATACGGCTCGCACACCGCTCGGATCGCGCTTTCGAGCTCCTCGACGCGCGTCTCGGGCGGCACCCAGCCCGATTCGAGATGGAGCGTCGCGACACGGTGGTAGTCGCGCTTGAAGAACGCGAGGAAGTTCTGCGCGAGGTAGTTCTTGTCGAAATCGGACAGCGCGCCGACGATCCCGAAATCGAGCGCGACGTAGCGGCCGAAGGTGTTCGGATCGAGGCTCACCTGGATGTTGCCAGGGTGCATGTCCGCATGGAAGAAGCCGTCGCGGAACACCTGCGTGAAGAAGATCTCGACGCCTTCGCGCGCAAGCTTCTTGATGTCGACACCGGCCGAACGCAGCGTCTCGACCTGGCTGATCGGCACGCCGGTCATGCGCTCCATCACGAGCACCTGCGACGTCGAGAAATCCCAGAACATCTCGGGCACGAGCAGCAGGTCGAGGCCCGCGAAGTTGCGGCGCAGCTGGCTGCCGTTGGCGGCCTCGCGCATCAGGTCGAGCTCGTCGTGCAGGTACTTGTCGAACTCGGCGACGACCTCGCGCGGCTTCAGGCGCCGGCCGTCGGCCCACATGCGCTCGGTCCAGATCGCGATGTCGCGCATCAGCGCGAGGTCGGAATCGATCACGGACAGCATGTTCGGGCGCAGCACCTTGACCGCGACGGCCTTGCCCGCGTGCTGGCCCTGCTTGAGCTTCGCGAAATGCACCTGCGCGATCGACGCGCTCGCGACCGGTTCGCGCTCGAATTCGTCGAACAGCTCGTCGACCGGCGCACCGAGCGACTTCTCGATGATTCCGATCGCGACCGCCGAATCGAACGGCGGCACCTGGTCCTGCAGCTTCGCGAGTTCGTTCGCGAAATCGACCGACAGCAGGTCGCGGCGCGTCGACAGCACCTGGCCGAACTTGACGAAGATCGGGCCGAGGCTTTCGAGTGCGTGGCGCAGCCGCACCGCCGGCGGATCGGAATAACGGCGACCGATCGTCGTGATCCGCAGCAGCAGCTTCACGCGCCGGTCGTCGATCCGGGACAGCATCACTTCGTCGAGACCAAAGCGGATGACGGTGTAGACAATCTTGATGAAACGGAAAATGCGCATGCCCTGCGGCCCTCAGTGCGCGCCGCGCGGGCCGGAACCCGTGCGCGCGCCGATTTTTTGTTCGAGTCGCTCGACCCGCTTTTCGACCCGCGCGAGCGCATCGCGTGCGCGCGCCAGTTCGGCGTCGAAGCCGCCGAGCGACGCGCGCCGGACGACTTGCGGGTTCTCGTCGAGCCAGTATTCGGCAACGGAATCGAGCACGTTGCGGCCGGTACGTCGCGCGCGCGCACCGGCGTCGCGCACGACCGTCGCGATCCGGTATGCCGCCGCGTCGCCGACCAGCTTCGCGAGATCTTCTTCAGGTTCCCAGCGCAAGTGCTCGGCCAGCTTCGCGATCTGCGTCGCGAACTCCGCATCGCCCTCGATCTTCACGTGCTTCATCACGGCCGCCTGGCCGCCCTGCAGGAACGCGGCGACCGTGTCGCCCGCGAGCGCGATCGACACGTCGACCTGTTGCGCATCGTGCGCGTCGACGGCCGACAGATAGCCGTCGGGCTGCACCAGCAGCGTGAGCGTAACGGGAGGCACGTGGATCCGGGCAGTCTTGCCCGCATACGGAATCAGGCGGTCGCGCGCCCACGATTCGCGGGCGAGCAGGTGATTGACAGCAGCAGCAAAAGGCTTGGCGGCAAAGGTCATCGGGCTGGGAAAGAAAAAACCCGCGCAGGCCGGGCGCCCACGCGGGTTTCTATTGTAACGTCGGATCGTCGGCAGGCCGTGCCTGACCGCACACCCGGGCGGCAAGCGGTCGCAGTGCGGCAGCCGTTGCCCGGGTGTCCGGCGGCGTGGCCGCCGGACACGCTCAGTGCGTGTTGATCTGCTGGATGCCCGCGAGCAGCCAGCCCTGACTGCCCGACTTCGACAGGTTCCACACCTCGTCGAACGGCGCGGCCGACGCATTCGCCGATTCGCGGATCAGCCCGTGGAAACGCACGCTCGCCGACTGCTCGATGCCGCGATCCTCGATCGCGACCAGTTCCGCGTCGAGCTGCACGACGTCGGTCTGGTTCGACTCGTTGCCGCGCGAATCGAGGTCGATCTTGATCTCGGCGAACATTTCGGGCGTCGTGAACTCGCGGATGTCGGCCAGGTTGCCCTGGTCCCACGCAGCCTGCAGGCGCACGAAATAAACCTTCGAGCTGCGCAGGAACGCTTCGGTGTCGAAGCCGGCCGGCACCTGGAGCGGTGCTGCCGCCGCCGCTGCCGCACCTGCGCCCGCGGCACCGCCGCCGAACACGCCTTGCGCTTCGTTCGCGTAGCTGCTGCCGCTACCCGCATAGTTGCTGCCGGTGCCGCCCTGCTGGAACGACGGGCTCTGCGAGTAGCCGCCCGACGACGACGCCGAGCCGCCGACCGAGTATGCCGGCTCCTGCGGACGACGGCGGTTCATGAACTTGCGGATCAGCCAGATGCCGACCATCGCGAGCAGCGCGATCACGATGACGTTCGCCATCATGCTCGCGAATGCGCCGCCCAGGCCGAAGTGCGACAGCAGCGCCGCGATGCCGAGACCGGCCGCGAGGCCGGCGATCGGCCCGAGCCAGCGCGAGCGGTTGGGCTG
>NZ_LDVA01000034.1:0-649 GCF_050768715.1 Burkholderia sp. ZZQ-2
TTGGCGACGTCGGCAGCATCGGAGAAGAACCAACCGTTGCCGTCGAGCACCTCCCGGTTGAAGGGGACGTCGAAGCCGATGACGGCGGTGCCGGCACCCATCGCGCGAAGGAGCGACGGGTTGGTTCCGCCGACGGAGTGGCCGTGCACGTACGTGAGTGCATTCGCATAGAGCGCGTCGAGCAGCTCCTGGTCGTACACGCCGCCGACGAGCCGGATCCGTTCGTCACCATCGGCCACGCGTTCGATCTCTTGGGTGTATCCCGCGCTGTACGGTGCGGAGCCGACCACCACGAGAGGCAACTTCGCGTCGCTGTCGCGGTAGCCCTCCACGATCTCGAGCACATGGTTCTCCGGCTCGAACCGGGCCACCACGAGGTGGTATCCGCCCGATTCCAGCCCCATCTCGGCGACTCCGCGCTCGGGCAGCTGATCGAGGATGGGGGCGCCGTAGCGGATGAGCTCGGTGGGCACATCGAACTGGTGCCGGTAGTAGTCGGCGATTCCCGGCGCATCGGCGATGAGAGCATCGGCGGTGCGCACCCCGAACTGCTCGGCCCAGCGGTAGTAGGCCTTGCCGCGCGGTCCCCACTTCGAGCGTCGCCATTCGAGCCCGTCCATGTGCAGGGCGACGGGTGCTCGGCGCATCC
>NZ_LDVA01000035.1:0-239 GCF_050768715.1 Burkholderia sp. ZZQ-2
CAAGAAGGACGACGGGCTGCGGCTCGGCGCCGACCACTATCGCGCGACGAGCGACCAGGAGACCTTCCGTGAGCTGCGGTCGTCGTTCGACGTGATCCTCAACACCGTCAGCGCGGTGATCGATCTGCGCTCCTATCTGAGCCTGCTCGACGTCGGCGGCGCCATGGTGTGCGTCGGGGCTCCCGGCGAACCGCTCTCGGTCGGCGTGATGTCGCTGATCGGCGGCCGTCGCTCGCTCG
>NZ_LDVA01000036.1:0-67683 GCF_050768715.1 Burkholderia sp. ZZQ-2
GCCGGCGCGGCGGCAACCGGCGCGATCGACGGCACGGGCACGGGTACCGGCACCGACACGGGCGCCGCCTGCACCGAGGTCGTCGCCACCGGGCGGACCTGCGCCGGTGCCGGCGCGGCTGCGCCCAGCGGCGGCAAGCCCATGCGGTCACGCACGATCGGATCGCGATACTTCACGTCGTCGGCGACCGTCGCTTCCACGCTCGGCGCCACGTTCGAACGTGCGAGCGGCGTCGTCGTGCCCGGGCACAGATGCCCGGTCGCTTCCACCGCACGCCGGTTCGCGTCGCTCTGGCAGAGCAGCGCGAGCGCCACGTCGGTCAGGCCCATCGCACGGAATTCACGCGCATCGAGACGCCGCACGCAGGCCTGGTCGACCAGCGTCGTGCCGCCCGTCGCGCCGAACCCCGGGAACGACACGCCGACGCTCACCGATCCCATGCAGGTATCGGACAGCGTGGTCGTGAGGCCCGGCGCCTGGATCGCGGGGTTCGTCTTGATCGTCTGCGTGCCGGAGTAGTTGACGTTTTCCGACGACTGGGTGTTGTACGGGTTGGTGCCGGGCGCGCCGGACGACTGCAGCGACTGCGGCGTCACGTTCGTGCCGCCGCTCGTGCTGGACGGCATCGTCACGTTCACGTTCACGCTCGAATTGCCGCTGCTGCGAACCCCGCTGGAGCTGGTGGCGTTACCGCCGCGCGAGCTCGTGGTGTTCGTGTTCATGCTCGAGCCGCCGCCCTGGCTGACTGCCGTCGACGACGTCGACGACTGCGCGCTCGAAGTCGAATCGGCGGTTTGCGCTTGGGCGCCGATCGTGGTCATCGCGAACATCGCAGCGCATGCCACCTTGATCCTGTTGCTGTTCATTTCACTCTCCGGACGAGGTTTTACCTCCCACCCAGGCAACCGTACTAATTCCCCTGATTCCCTTCAGCTTTGCCTGCTTCCCCGAACTGCTTCCAGCCGTTGCCCAGCTGGGACCACGAGCCGGCCGACATGCCCTGCCACTGCTGGGCGTCTGGTCCGCCGATGGCACTGCCCGAAGAAAGCGTTTGTTGTTCTGACGGTTTGGTTGTCTGGTCAGGGTTGTTTGACGTCTGCAAATTCGATTGCACGTCGTTGGCAATACGGTCAGCGCCATACGCCGTCAGAGACGCGAGCATCAGAGCGGCGGCAATCAGTTTCTGCTTCATGCCAACTCCTTACGTGACAACAATGTGGGCAAAAGAGACCAGCGTCGCTGGGAAACTGGTCCCCCCCACACCTGACTAATGACTGCTTCCGGTCGCACTTGAACTGGCGTTGCTTCCGCCCGATGCGGACGGCGAGCCGGCCGAACCGGTACTCCACACGGTCGACGAGTTGTAGTGATTCGAACCCGTGATCGCGCCTGACCCAGCACTGCCGGTCAGCCCAGCGGCACCCGCGTTGGCATTGCCCTGGTCGTTCGCGCTGCTGGCCGTGTAGTGGTTTGCACCCAGCACGATCGTGGCACTCACCCCTCCCGACAGCGCATTCGCGTTCTCGTTCGTTTTGCTGTTTCCACCGTACGAGCCTGCGGCACCGATACCGCCGCCTGCCGCGAACGCGCCCCCGTTCGTGCCCGAACCGCTGGCCGTCGAGGTCGTGTTGTGGAAGGCGGATGCCGTGCCGGCGGAACCAGCGGGTGTCACCGTACTGCCCGCGTTCGCGCCCGCCGTCGAAGTCGAATTGCTGGTATAGCTGCCAGAGCCGACCAGAACCGAACCGGAAACACCCGCCGCAACGGACTGTGTCTGGTTGGTCGTGGAGGAACCCGCTGCCAATGCAGCCGACGATATGACGGTGAGCGCTGTCGCGAAAATGACTTTGGCTTTCATAGCAATTCCTTGCTGTGAGTAAGTTCGGCGGTGGCGGAGCCGGGTCTACCCCCATCGAGCGGAACCCGGCATCCGTACCGCCAGCCAATGACGAACGCTACGCGTCGCGGCTTAATAGTGGTGAACCGTCCAGCCGATCGAGCCGGCATTCGCGCCGCTGGTGCCACCTGCCTGTGCGCCACCGAAGCCGAAACCGCTAACCGACGACGATTGCGTGTGGTTCGTGTACGAGACCGAACCGCTGCCCGGGCCACCGGCAAGTGCGCCGGCTGCACCGAGTGCCGAGCCGGAATCGGTCGCGGTGAAATGGCCGAAGCCGGCAACGCCTGCCATCGTCGAACCGCCGCTCGACGAGCTGCTGCTCGACACCGTGCCGCTACCTGCGAACGCTGCACCCGAAACCGCCAGAACTGCTGCTGCAATCAGAAGCTTCTTCATGGTCGACTCCAAAACGGCGTGGACGGAGTGAGTCAGGAAGATCGCACGCCATCAACCTTCCTGACTTGAGCAATCCTCGAAATTAAGGATCACTATCAAATTAAGAAATCATGCTGCCTTTTCAATTTCTGTTTTTGCGAATTTGGCCAGACGAAGCTTAGTCTCGTGTTTTTTGGTTATCCAAATTTTTTTGGTAGGTGTTTTCTATTATTTTTATGAACATTGGATTTATTAAAAAAACACAATCGGCCTGACAAGCCGGAAAGATGCAGACACATTTCCGGCCCGCGATATTCGATACCCCGCCGGTCGGCGTGCCGGCACGCGGCACTCCATTCCGGAATCGAAAATTCGCGAATACATTAACCACCGCAAATGCAGCGACGTTGAAAAATACACCTTTTATTCAGGCGACAACGGGCCTGCATTGCAGCCAGGTGGCATGTCGTCTCCCTGAGCTGTCGACGAAAGGTCTTCCGGATAATCCGGCCGACGGGCGTTCGATCTAATCCGGCCGGCGCCGGCATGGGCCAGGCGCGATCGAAGCGGCCCTGCACGGCCGAAGACGAATCGGCATCACGCTGTCCGGCACGAACAGCCTGATCCATCCCGATGAACCGAATGAAAGTGAGTGTCGCTGTCGCCCGACTGCCGTGCGGCGCGACAACCGCGCCAGCACGCGAAGCGCGCGGCGGGCAAGAAACCGGGACAGCGCAACCCGCGATGCTGGCACAGCGTCGCGAGCGTCACCCCGGCCTTTCCGACTACCCCACTGATGCGCAAAGTACGCGCCGATCAACCTACAGCTTATGGTCTTCATCGCCGTTTCCCCGACTGCTTATTGACGAGTTGGCCGCCCCACCTGTTCGTTGCTTCGTGTCGACCGCCCGCCGGTGCGTCCAGTACCGCAAGCAGCGTGCCACTCGTTATTCCACCGGAGATTGCACACGGCAAACGGCCGCCACGGCTGCCTGCATCGCCAGGAACGACATTTTTTGTTTCAGGAATGTATCGTAATGGCGGTTCGACACCCCCGGCGCTTGTCGGGCGCCGCGACGCAACTGCCGGATTTGACGGACGAATCCGGCTCGCAGGCATGGGCCGGGTGGTCAGATGAACGAGTGTTTCAAACTTGAGAAGCGCATGGCCGCGCAGGGCCGGCGGAGCCGGCATTTCGGGTTGCGAACCGCCGGTCGACGTGCGTACGGCCCCTGCCGTGCCATCACAAACGAGAATCGATTCGCCCGGCACAATGCCCGGAGAGCCCGGTACATCAGCCTCCTGCATGCCGTCGGCACGCGTTTCTCCGGATGACCGAAACGAATTTGATTCATTCGTGAAAATACCGACAGGATCACGCTCTACTCAAGCGTCGAAATAACCGTAAAAATTAAAACTTTCGCACCGGCGTAATAATTAAAACAAATGAAAACACGCGGCCTCGCCCGGACGCCACACAACATTTTTTCACTTTCATTCCCTAGCCTTTCATTCACCCGATCTCCAGATGGGCTGCACGTTCGAGAAACGTTTTAGTCCTTTATCCGCTCATTTCTCATTGATGAAACATTCCCGTTCAACACCTTCTTGACGAATCGAATCCCGCAAAATCCTGATTTATCTCGTGTTTCGTCGTATCGAATCGCATCGATCCGGCAATCGGCCTGCCTGCTTTTCTGGCCCCACGATTCACGCATGAAACAGAAGCGCGCATATCACGCTGCAATCTCGCCGCCGCGCCCGTGCGCATCGTGTCGACATCGTTCATGGCATGCCGATTGCCTGATATCCGGCTCTCACCGAGCGGCACGCCGTGGCACAAGATCACGAACGGCGGCCTGCTCGTCAATCAGCGTATCGGGGAAAAGGCGATGAAGATCACCACCGATCGATCGACGCTCGCGTCGTTCAAGCATCAACGGGGTAGTCAGCGAAACCGGAGCGCCTGTCGCGGCGCTTCGTCGACATCCGCACATGCGAACCGGCGCTTGCCGAAGCGACACCCGTGCAGCGGGATGGAACGCGTGCGCGCCGCCGTCGAACTGATCGACGTGTGGTTCCCCGAGCTGAACGACGAAGGTGAAAGCCATGAATGACAGGGTCACGCTCGAGACGCGCGCCGGGCAGCGTGTCCTCGTCACGGGCGGCGCCGGCTTTCTCGGCAGCTATGTATGCGAGCGCCTGGTCATGGAAGGCGCATCCGTCACGTGCATCGACAGCCTGCTGACGGGGCGCAAGCTCAACGTCGCCGACCTGAAGGCGTCCGGCCGCTTCGAGTTCGTGAAGGGCGACGTCTCGCTCGGCCTGCCGCAACTGCAGGTGGACGAGATCTGGAATCTCGCGTGCGCGGCATCGCCGCCCACCTACCAGATCGATCCCGTCCACACGATGATGACGAACGTGCTCGGCATGCACCACTGCCTCGCGCTCGCGCGCAAGACGGGCGCGCGCGTGTTCCAGGCGTCGACCAGCGAGATTTACGGCGACCCGGCCGTGCATCCGCAGACGGAAACCTATCGCGGCAACGTGAACACGATCGGCCCGCGCGCGTGCTACGACGAAGGCAAGCGCGCGGCCGAGGCGCTGTGCTACGACTACTACCGCATGCACGGCATCGACGTGCGCGTCGCGCGCATCTTCAACACCTACGGCCCGCGGATGTCGCCGCGCGACGGCCGCGTCGTGTCGAACTTCATCGTCGGCGCGCTCAACGGCGCGCCGCTCGAGATCTACGGCGACGGCATGCAGACACGCTCGTTCTGCTTCGCGACCGATCTCGTCGACGGCTTCTTCTGCCTGATGAGTGCCGAGCGCAACATCGGCACGCCGGTCAACATCGGCAACCCCGGCGAATTCACGATGCTCGAACTCGCGGAGAAAGTGCTCACGATGACGGGCTCGAAATCGGAGATCCTGTTCCGGCCGCTGCCGATCGACGATCCGCACCAGCGCAGGCCCGACATCTCGATCGCGGCGGCCGAGCTCGGCTGGCGGCCGGCCATCGATCTCGACGAAGGGCTGCGCCGGACCGTCGACTATTTCAGCCGGGAACTGTGGCTCGAGCCGGTGCTGCGCATGACCGGGGCCACGGCATGAAGGTGCTCGTGACAGGCGGAGCGGGCTATATCGGCAGCCATACCTGCAAGGCGCTCGCGGCCGCGGGACACGAGCCGGTCGCCTACGACAATCTGTCGACCGGCCATCGCGACGCCGTTCGGTGGGGGCCGCTCGTCGCGGCCGACATTCTCGATCGCGACGCGCTGTCGAAGGCATTCGCCGTGCATCGGCCCGACGTCGTGATCCATTTCGCCGCGCTCGCCTACGTCGGCGAATCGGTGCTCGCGCCCGAGCGCTATTACACGGTCAACGTCACGGGCACCTGCATGCTGCTGAGCGCGATGCGCGCGGCCGGCGTCGGACGGATCGTGATGTCGTCGTCGTGCGCGACGTACGGCATTCCGGATGCGCTGCCGATCTCGGAACGCACGCCGCAGCGGCCGATCAATCCGTACGGCTTCACCAAGTACGCGATGGAACGGATGGCCGCCGATTTCGAGCGCGCGTACGGAACCAGGTGGGTCGCGCTGCGCTACTTCAACGCGGCAGGCGCGGACCCTGACGGCATGATCGGCGAATGCCACGAACCGGAAACGCACGCGCTGCCGCTCGCGATCCGCGCGGCACTCGGCACGGGCGACGCGTTCCAGGTGATGGGCACCGACTACCCGACGCCCGACGGCTCGGCGATTCGCGACTACGTGCACGTGAGCGACCTCGCCGACGCGCACCTGCAGGCGACCGCCTATCTGTGCGGCGGCGGCCACAGCGTCGCATTGAATCTCGGCACCGGCAAAGGGACGTCGGTGCTCGACGCGCTGCGCGCCGTCGAAGCCGTGACGGGCCGCCGCGTGCCGACGGTGACGGCCGCGCGCCGCCCGGGCGACCCGCCCGAGCTGTACGCCGACGCCACGAAAGCCGCGCTCGTGCTCGGCTGGCGGCCGCGTTTCACCGCGATCGAACCGATGGTCGAACACGCCGCGGCATGGTTTCAGAAAGCACTGCAAGTCGAATCCGGCAAGTGAGCAAGTTTCCTTGAACGCCACCCAGGGGAATCACCATGAATGTGCGGATCGCCATCGTTGGCACCGGTTACGTCGGGCTGGTGAGCGGCGCGTGCTTTGCGGATCTCGGGCATGACGTCGTCTGCATCGACAACAATCGCGGCAAGATCGACGCGCTGAACGAAGGCCGCATCCCGATCTACGAACCGGGCCTCGACGCACTCGTCGCACGCAACGTCGAACGCGGCACGCTGCGCTTCAGCAGCGACCTCGCGGCGAGCGTGCGCGATCGCGATGCGGTATTCATCGCGGTCGGCACGCCGACGCTGCCGGGCACCGACCAGGCAGACCTGCAGTACGTCGAGGCAGCCGCGCGCGAGATCGCGTCGAACCTGACCGGTTTCGCGGTCGTCGTCACGAAGTCGACGGTGCCGGTCGGCACCAACCGGGTCGTCGGGCAGATCGTCGAACGCCACGCGCCGGCAGGCGTCGACGCGGCGATCGCATCGAATCCGGAATTCCTGCGCGAAGGCTCGGCGATCGACGATTTCATGCATCCGGACCGCGTCGTGTTCGGCGCCGAGCATCCGCGCGCGATCGAGATCATGAAGGCCATCTATGCGCCGCTCGAAGCGACGGGCCACCTCGTGCTCGCGACCGAGATCGAAACGGCCGAACTCGTGAAATACGCGGCGAATGCGTTCCTCGCGGTGAAGATCAGCTACATCAACGAGATCTCGGACCTGTGCGAAGCGGTCGGCGCCGATGTCGAACTGGTCGCGAACGGAATGGGCCTCGACCGCCGCATCGGCGCATCGTTCCTGAAAGCCGGCCCCGGCTGGGGCGGCTCGTGCTTTCCGAAGGACACGCGCGCGCTGAAGGCGACGGCGTCCGAACACGCGGTACCGCTGCGCATCGTCAGCGCGGCGATCGAATCGAACGCGCTGCGCAAGGAGCAGATCCTGCGCCGCATCGAGAAGGCCTGCGGCGGCTCGATCAAGGACAAGCGCATCGCGGTGCTCGGCCTCACGTTCAAAGGCCAGACCGACGACGTGCGCGAAAGCCCGAGCATCGACGTGATCCAGCTGCTCGTCGGCGCGGGCGCGCATATCCGCGCGTACGACCCGGCGCGTCCGCACGAAGCGTCGCGGCTGCTGCCGCAGGTATTCATGGAGGGCTCCGCGATCGACGCGGTGCGCAGCGCGGACGCCGTCGTCGTGATGACCGAATGGAAGGCGTTCGAGGCACTCGATCTCGCCGACCTCGCGGATCACATGGCCGACCCCGTGATGCTCGACATGCGCAACCTGTTCAGCGAACGGCTGGCCGTCGACAGCGGCTTTCGCCGCTACGAACGCGTGGGCCGCTCGTGCGGCGAACGCACGCCGGCGGCCCCGGCGCCGGAACAACAGCACGCCAGCGAGGACACCCGGCCGCAACGCGGCCTGCTTCAAGACTGATGATCTGACCTTGACGGGAGAGCACCATGAAGAAGCTGGTTGCGTCGCTTGCGGGCGGCTCCGTGCCGGATACCGCCGATACCGCCGAACCCGACACCGAAGCCGTTCGCACCGACTCGCAGCAGGCAGACGTCCCGCTCGTCGTCCCGTTGATGGACAGCGGGACCAGGATCGTCTTCCACATCCTCGCGCTGTGCTGGTTCGTCGCGCTGGGCATCTTCTGGCGCTGGTGGCTGCGCGACGAGCACTATGTCGACGCGTTCCGCTTCGGCGTCAACTGCTTCGTGCTGTTCTGGACCACCTTCATTCCCGGCTACTTCATTTTCATCATCCGCTCGGCGGTCGTGCCGAACCCCGCGCTGCCGGTGCCGCGCGACTGGCGCGTCGCGATGGTCGTCACCAAGGCGCCGTCGGAGCCGTTCGACATCGTCCGCACGACGCTGCTCGCGATGCTCGACCAGACCTACCCGCACGATACGTGGCTCGCCGATGAAGACCCGTCGCCCGAGACGCTCGACTGGTGCCGCGAGCACGGCGTATTCGTGTCGACGCGGCGCGGCATCGCCGCGTACCACCGCGCGAGCTGGCCGCGCCGCACCAAATGCAAGGAAGGCAATCTCGCGTACTTCTACGACATGGTCGGCTACGACAACTACGATTTCGTGTCGCAGCTCGACGCCGACCACGTGCCGACCCGCACCTATCTCGAGGAGATGCTGCGGCCGTTCGTCGATCCGAAAGTGGGCTACGTGTCGGCACCGAGCATCTGCGACAGCAACGCGGCCGGGAGCTGGAGCGCGCGCGGGCGCGTGAACGTCGAGGGGCCGCTGCACGGCACGATGCAGGCCGGTTATGCGGGCGGCCTCGCGCCGCTGTGCATCGGCTCGCACTATGCGGTGCGCTGCCGTGCGCTGCGCGAGATCGGCGGGCTCGGGCCCGAGCTCGCCGAGGATCACTCGACCACGATGATCTTCAATTCGAAGGGCTGGCGCGGCATGCACGCGCTGAACGCGATCGCGAACGGCGAAGGGCCGCGCACGTTCGGCGACCTCGCCACGCAGGAGTTCCAGTGGTCCAAGAGCGTGATGATCATCATGCTGCGCTACACGCGCCATTACTTCATGGGGCTGCCGCTGAAGCTGAAGGCGCAGTTCCTGTTCTGCCAGCTGTGGTACCCGCTGTGCGCGCTCGCGATGGCCGGCAGCGTCGTGATTCCGGTCGTCGCGCTGCTCACCGGCCGCGTGTGGGCGCACGTCGACTACCTCACGTACCTCACCTACGCGCTGCCGCTGGCCGTGCTGCTCCTGTGCGTCGTGACGTGGGCCACGCATTCGACCCAGTCGTGCCGCCCGCTGAATACGAAGCTGCTGTCGTGGGAAGGGCTGTCGTTCGTGTTCGCGCGCTGGCCGTGGGTCGTGCTCGGCTGCGCGTCGGCGGTGTTCGACTTCGTGCGCGGCAAGGAATTTCCGTTCAAGGTCACGCCGAAGGGCGGCACGATCGAACAGGACGCGCCGCTGCGCGTGGTCGCGCCGTACCTGCTGATCTCGCTGTTCTGCAGCCTGCCCGTCGTCACGGTCGAGAACCCGCGCAATGCCGCGGGCTTCTATCTGTTCTCGACGCTGACGAGCATCCTGTATCTCGTGATCGCGGCCGTCGTCGCGGTGAATCACGGCAGGGAGCAAGGGCTCGAATGGTCGGCGTTCCGGCAGATGTTCTTCAGCCGCCTGCCCGTGCGCAACGCGCTGTTCGTGTTCGCGCTCGCGATGCTGCTCGCGGGCATCGGGCTGCGCGCGCCGAAAGGCTGGCAGGCGATGATGTGGCGCTCGGGCCTGCCGGCCGTGGTCGCGCCCGCGCCGGGCGAACCGGTGAAGCAGCCCGAACTCGGCGCATACGATCCCGACAACACGCTCGCGGCCGACCGGGATCTCGCGTTCGACCATGTGTTCGTGTCGTGGAACGCGCCCGACATCCGCGCGGAAATCGACGCAGCCTACCGGAACGCGCAGGCACGGAACCGCTCGCTGATGCTGACCGTCGAGCCCTGGGCGGCGGGCGACACGCGCCCAGGCGCGCTGCTCGCGGATATCGCGCTCGGGCGCTACGACACGCGGATCGCGGCCACCTGCTCGGCGCTCGCCGCGTTGAAGGGCCCCGTGTTCGTGCGCTGGGGCCACGAGATGGAGGCCGACACCGGGCGCTATCCGTGGGCCATCGGCGATGCGCCGGCCTACGTGGAGGCGTACCGGCGCGTCGTGACCACGTGCCGCGCGATGACCGACCAGCTCCGCTACGTGTGGTCGCCGGCCGGCAACCGCAACCTCGACGACTATTTTCCGGGCCGCGGTTATGTGGACGCCGTCGGCCTGTCCGTGTTCGACTGCCCGCGCTGCGCGACCTGGCCGGCCGGCGGCCATGCGTCCGCCGCGAGCATCCTGCGGACCAAATACGAGCGGGTGACCGATTACGGGCTGCCGGTGATGATCACGGAACTCGGCGTCGACGGGTCCGGTTCGCGCAAGCGCGAGGCGCTCGACGAACTCCAGCGGTCGCTGTGGCGCTATCCGCTGCTGAAGGCGGTCGTGTATTTCAACGCGGTCGATACGCCGGGCGCGTGGCCGGCGCATTACGTGCCGGACTGGCGGATCGCGCCGACGTTCCTGCAGACGACGGTGGTTGCCCGATGAAATGACCGGCGACCGGCGACCGGCCGCGCGCCGGCTGCCGGCCGTCAGCCGAGCAGTTCCTTCTTCCGCAGTTGCACGACGTCGCGCATCGGCGGCGCGCCGAACAGCCGGCTGTATTCGCGGCTGAACTGCGACGCGCTTTCGTAGCCGACGACGGCCGCCACCGACCCGACATCGCCGCCCTGCCGCAGCAACAGCCGCCGCGCCTCGTGCAGCCGCAGCTGCTTCTGGTACTGCAGCGGGCTCAGCGTCGTCACGTGCTTGAAATGGTGGTGCAGCGACGACACGCTCATGTTGACCGCCTGCGCGAGCGACTCGACGCGCATCGGCTCCGCGAAGTGATCGCGGAGCCATTCGATCGCGCGCGCGATCCGGTGCGTCTGGCTGCCCGCGATCGCCATGTGCCGCAGCCGCGTGCCCTGCCCGCTCGTCATCAGCCGGTACAGCAGTTCCTTTTCGATCAACGGCGCGACGACCGGAATGTCGGCCGGCGTATCGAGCAGCCGCGTCAGGCGCAGCGCGGCATCGAGCAGCGGCGGCGTGAGCTCGGCGAGCGCGATCCCCTCGCCTTCGGGGCCCGCGTCGGGTTCGGGCAGCCGCATCTCGGCCGCGAGCTCGACGATGCGCTGCGGATCGAGCGTCAGCGACAGGCACAGGTAAGGCGCTTCCGGCGACGCGTGCGTCACGCGCGACAGGATCGGCAAGTCGATCGATGTAATCAGGCAATTCTGCGTGTCGTACTCGTAAGCCTGGCCGGCGACGATCACGCGCTTCGCGCCCTGCGCGGCGATCACGAGCGCGGCCCGCGACACGCCGCAGCCGAGATCGACCGGACGCGAGTGCCGGTGCAGCATCAGGCCCGGCACGGCCGTCGAATGCGAGCCGTCCGCCGGCGCGAAACGGCCGATCAGCGTCGCCAGCTCGCGCCGCCCGGATTCGCGCGACGTCACGATATCGGTCATGTCCATGACACTTCCTCGATAGATTTCCTCATGTCGCGGGAGCATAGCGAAACCGCCCGGAGCCTGCCGGGGATTTGCAGGATTGTTCAATAAATTTGCAGGATTGGGTAGACGCAAAAGCCGGTGCCTCGCGCACACTGCCCGCTAACCGGGCGCATGCCGGGTTTTCCCCACGGAGACAATCAAAATGCCTACCTCCTTTGTCCTGAACGGCAAGAACGTCACGCTCGACGCCGATCCGTCGATGCCCGTCCTCTGGGCGATTCGCGAACACGCGGGACTGACCGGCACGAAGTTCGGCTGCGGCATGGCGCAGTGCGGCGCGTGCACCGTGCATCTCGAAGGCCAGGCCGTCCGCTCGTGCGTGCTGCCGCTCGCCGGCATCGCGGGCAAGCACATCACGACGATCGAAGGACTGCAGAGCAAGCCCGCGCAGGCCGTGCAGGCCGCCTGGGTCAAGCTGCAGGTGCCGCAGTGCGGCTACTGCCAGTCCGGCCAGATCATGTCGGCCACCGCGCTGCTCGAACAGAACCCGAAGCCGACCGACGCGGACATCGACGCCGCGATGAACGGCAACCTGTGCCGCTGTGCGACCTACGCCCGCATCCGGGCGGCGATCCACGACGCGGCCGCGACGCTGGGAGCCTGACCATGACGATCGAACTCGACAACACCGGGTCGGTGCGCCCGTCGCGCCGCACGTTCCTGAAGGCCGCGGGTGCCGCGGCCGCCGTCAGCCTGACCATCGGCTTCGAATGGGCCGGCCTCGGCCGCCGCGCGCTGGCCGCGACCGCGCCCGCCGCGGACTTCGCGCCGAATGCGTTCCTCCGCATCACGCCCGACGGCGCCGTCACGGTCATAGCGAAGCACGTCGAAATGGGCCAGGGTGCGTATACGGGCATCGCGACGATCGTCACCGAGGAGCTCGACGCCGACTGGTCGACCGTGCGCGTCGAAAGCGCGCCGGCCGATGCGGAACGCTACGCGAATCTCGCGTTCGGCACGATGCAGGGCACGGGCGGCAGCTCGGCGATGGCGAACTCGTGGCAGCAACTGCGTGAAGCGGGCGGCAAGGCCCGCGCGATGCTGGTGTCGGCCGCGGCGGCCCGCTGGAAGGTTCCGGCCGGCGAGCTGACGACCGCCAACGGCGTCGTCACGCACGCGAAGAGCGGCAAGAAGGCCGCGTACGGCACGCTCGTCGCCGATGCGTCGAAGCTGCCGGTGCCGGACAAGGTCGCGCTGAAACAGCCGGCCGATTTCAAGCTGATCGGCAAGCGGATTCCGCGCGTGGACGCGTCGCCGAAATCGAACGGCACCGCGCATTTCACGCTCGACACGACCTTCCCCGGCATGCGGGTCGCGCTGCTGCAGCGCCCGCCGCGCTTCGGCGCCACGGTGAAATCGTTCGACGCGACGGCCGCCAAGGCCGTGCCGGGTGTCGTGTCGGTCGTGCAGGTGCCGGGCGGCGTCGCCGTCGTCGGAACCGGCTTCTGGGCCGCGAAACAGGGTCGCGACGCGCTGAAGGTCGAATGGGACGAAGCGCACGCCGAAAAGCGCAGCTCGGACGAGATCATGCGCGAATACCGGCAGCTCGCCGACAAGCCGGGCACGTCGGCCCGCAAGGACGGCGACGCCGATGCGGCGATCGCGGGCGCCGCGCGCAAGATCGGCGCGACGTACGAATTCCCGTATCTCGCGCACGCGCCGATGGAGCCGCTCGACGCGGTCGTCAAGCTGACGGCGGACAGCTGCGAAATCTGGGCCGGCGACCAGTTCCAGACGGTCGACCAGGCCAACGCGGCCAGGACGGCCGGCCTGAAGCCCGAACAGGTGCAGATCCACACGCTGTACGCGGGCGGCAGCTTCGGCCGGCGCGCGAACGCGTGGTCCGACTACGTGGTCGAGGCCGTGTCGATCGCGAAGGCGCTCGGCGCTGACGGCAAGCCCGTCAAGCTGCAATGGACGCGCGAGGACGACATCCAGGGCGGCTTCTACCGGCCGATGTACTTCCACAAGCTCGACGCGGGGCTGACCGCGGACGGCAAGCTGGTCGGCTGGCGCCACCGGATCGTCGGCCAGTCGATTCTCGCCGGCACGCCGTTCGAAGCGTTCATGGTCAAGAACGGCATCGACGCCACCTCGGTCGAGGGCGCGGCGAACCTGCCGTACGCGGTGCCGAACGTGTCGGTCGAGCTCACCACCACCAAGGTGGGCCTGCCCGTGCTGTGGTGGCGCGTGGTCGGCAGCTCGCACACCGCGTACGCCGTCGAGGCGTTCATCGACGAAGCCGCGCACACGGCGGGCAAGGATCCGTACGCATTCCGCCGCGACCTGCTCGCGAAGGAGCCGCGCATGCGCGCGGTGCTGGACCTGGCCGCGCAGAAGGCCGGCTGGGATCCGGCCAAGCCGCTGCCGAAGGGCCGCGGGCGCGGGATCGCCGTCGCCGAGGCGTTCAAGAGCTATGTCGCGCAGGTGGCCGAGGTGTCGGTCGACGCGGACGGCAAGGTGAAGGTCGAGCGCGTGGTGTGCGCGGTCGATTGCGGGATCGCGATCAATCCCGACATCGTCGCCGCGCAGATGGAGGGCGGCATCGGCTTCGGGCTCGGCGCGGTGATGCACAGCGCAATCACGCTGAAGGACGGCCAGGTCGAACAGCGCAACTTCGACGGCTACCACGTGCTGCGCATCGCGGAGATGCCGAAGGTCGAGGTGCATATCGTGCCGTCGGCCGAAGCGCCGACCGGGGTCGGTGAGCCGGGCGTCGCGCCGGTCGGGCCCGCGGTCGCGAACGCGATCTTCGCGGCAACGGGCAAGCGGCATTACGTGCTGCCGTTCGATTCGGCGGATAGCGCGAAGGCTTGACGGCGAGGCGACACGCCGGCCGCGGGGCGGAGACGCCCTGCGGCCGGCGTTTTCAATGCATCGCGGGAATGTCGTGCTGGTTCGAACCGACGCCGCCCGACCTCGCGCGGCCCGTCGGCCCTCTTACTCCTGCTCGACTTCCGGCCAAAGCCTCGGAAACAGAAACCGGCGGCTGCTCAGCGGCAATCCGAACGAAAGTTCACCGCGATGCGAAGGCGAAGTCAGCAGAGTGCAGTCGCCAGCGGGGTATCGCGTACGGCAAGCAACCGCTGCGACGAATCGACGAGTTCGGCGGCCTGCTCGAGCAGCGGATCGTGTCCGCGATCTTCGGGAAACAACGGCTCAAAGGTGGCGACGGTCGTCATGCTTCCGTGCAGGGTTTCATGTAGGGTTCGATGTCGGCAAGTGTGGCCACTTATGTCACTGATTTATATGGATTTCCCATCAAACCATGTAGGGTTCGATGTCGTGTTCCCATCCCCTGCCGCCGATCCGGATCACGCGCATGTTGCCCCTGCGGCTCCCCCCGCGTTACGTCAGACGTAACGCCCGTAACGTCAGCCGCCGATGCTACGTAACAATCCTTCACCTTTGCTCGGACCCTTTCCCTACCCGCGGCACGCCACTCCTTGAAAATTCTTTTAAATTCAAGGCCACAGTGCCGTCCGCTCGGGTGCCGCCCCCTGTCGTGACGTGACGATCCCTTCCCTGGCCCGGAAGTTGCAGCACAGGACCCGCAAACACTCCTTTATGGACATGCGAGGGCCACCATGGATTGCAAATACCTGTACATCGACAACATAAAAATCAACTTCGTGCGCCGCACGATCGAAATCGACAACAAGATCGTCGACGTCACGCCGCGTGAATTCGACGTCGTCGAATTCCTGCTCGACAACATGAACAAGATCGTGCCGCGGCAGGCAATCCAGGAAGCCGTGTGGGGCCGTGAACTCGGCGTGTCGTCGCGCACACTCGACACCCATATCTCGCGTATCCGCTCGAAGCTGCAACTCGATCACGACAAGAACCTGCGGATCATTCCGATCTATGCGGTCGGCTATCGCCTGGTGCTGTTCGGTGCGGCGATGACGCACGTCGAGCGCCACGAAGCCGCGCCGATCCTGCGCGCGGCACCGCAAGCGGTGATGGCCGCCGACTACGCCTGACGATTTACCCGCGAGCCGCATGCATGCGGCTCGCCTGCGAGCTCCCCCCACCGCGCTGTGCCGATCCGCAGCGCTTCGCGGCACGCCCGTCGGGCGCGGCCCGCACGCCGCCCGGCCCGCCAGCCAGTCGCGACCCGACCGCCGCCTCCGGGCGGCGGTCGCTTTTGGGTGCCGGCGGCCGCACGACATCACGCTTCGTCCGCGTCGTCGCGTCCACTCGGGCCGCCGCCGATGCCCGCGACTACGGAATCCGGCGTGACACACGACCATCGCCGTCCCTACAATCGACCCGGTAGCCGCGCGCCCTCCGCGCCGCCGGCCCCGGAACGAACGGAACGATCATGAAGATGCGCGATTCGCGAACCGCCGTCGCCCGCCTTTGCGCGTTGGCCGCGCTGGTCGCACTCGTGTGCACCGCGCCGCCCGTTGCGCGCGCGGCGAACGACACCACACTTCACGTCGCGTCGATGACGCCGGGCGATCCGGATGACGGCAGCGACGGTCGCGACACGCGGCCCGCACGCCAGCGACGGATGGATGCCGCTGCAACCACCCCGCCCGATCGCGTGCGCCGGCAAGCTTCGCCGGCGGCTTCCGCCGATCCGCCTTCGTGCCATGCGCGGCCCGTGATGACGATGTGTCGCGGCCTGCACTCGAACGACGCGAAGCGGCGCTGCATGCGCTGCCTCGATCAGTAACGACGCGCAGCGCGCCGCCTCATGCGGCGCGCTGCGCCTCCAGCCACGCCTGGAACATCAGTACCGTCCACAGCTGGTGCTGCCAGTTCATCCGGCCGGTCACGTGCTGCCGCCACAGACGTTCGACCGCGTCCGCATCGAAATAGCCTTCCTCGCGCAACCGCGACGGCCGCAGCAGCGCCTCGGCCCAGTCGCGCAGCGCGCCGCGCAGCCAGTGATCGACGGGCGCGCAGAAACCCTGCTTCGGCCGGTCGATCAGCGCGGACGGCACGTAGCGGTCGAGCAGCCGGCGCAGCAGCGCCTTCGATTGCCCTTCCGGCAAGCGCACGTGCGCCGGCACGCGCCACGCGAATTCGACGACGTGATGATCGAGGAACGGCATGCGCGTTTCGAGGCTCACCGCCATCGCCGCGCGATCGACTTTCGCGAGGATGTCGGTCGGCAGGTACGTGAGCGTGTCGATCGCCATCGCCTGCTCGGCGAAGCTCAGGTGCGCGGGCCATGCGGATACGGTGTCAAGCGGCGTCGCCGGCTCCTGCCCCGACAGCGCGAGGCGCTCGGGATGATGCACCGACGACATCAGCAGCCGGTACAACCCGATGCGGCTCTCGGCGGTCATCACGTGGCCGAGCTTGTGCAGGCGATCGCCGATGCGCGCCGCCGATTCGCGTGCCTCCACGCCGCCCCACGCCCCCTGCGCGACGGCCGCAAGCTGATCCGCGTGATCGGGCCGCAACGCATGCAGCGCGGCGGCGATCCGCGCGCGCACGGCGCCCGGCACGCGATGCAGCTTGCGCCACAGGCGCGGCGTCAGGAAGTAGCGCGTGTAGCCGCCGAACAGCTCGTCGCCGCCGTCGCCGGACAGGCTCACCTTCACGTGCCGGCGCGTCAGTTCCGACACGAGAAAGGTCGGAATCTGCGATGCATCGGAAAACGGCTCGTCGTAGATCGACGGCAGCTTCGGCACGACGCCGAGCGCGTGGTCGGCCGTGACGTAGAGCTCGGTATGGCGCGTGCCGAGATGGCGCGCGACGGCCTTCGCATAACCGGCCTCGTCGTAGCCGACCTCATGGAAGCCGATCGTGAACGTATCGACCGGTGTCGACGATTGCGCCTGCATCAGCGCGACGATCGTCGACGAATCGACGCCGCCGGACAGGAACGCGCCGAGCGGCACGTCGGCTTCCATCTGCCGCGCGACGGCCTGGCGCAGGACCACGTCGAGCTGGCCCACCGCGTCGTCGGCACTGCCCTCGAACGGCTCCGCGCGACCGTCCTCGATCACCTGTTCGAGCGTCCAGTACGCACGCAGGCGCGGCGTGTCGCGCGCATGCTCGAACTGGATATACGTGCCGGGCGGCAGCTTGTGGATGCCGCGATAGATCGTATGCGGCGCGGGCACGCTCGACTGGCGCAGGTACAGGCACAGCGCATCGCGATCGATCGCGCCGTCGAAGCCCGGATAGCCGCGCAGCGCCTTCAGTTCGGACGCGAACACGAGCGCGTCGCCGATCCGGCCGTAGTAGAGCGGTTTTTCGCCGATCCGGTCGCGCGCGAGCGTCAGCACCCGCGATGCGCGATTCCACAGCGCGAACGCAAACATGCCGGTCGCGCGCCGCAGCGTCGCGTCGACACCCCACGCGACGATCGCCGCGATCAGCACCTCGCTGTCGGAGTGGCCGCGCCACGCCGGTGCGCGCCCCGCGCGCTCGAGCTCCGCGCGCAGTTCGCGATGGTTGTAGATTTCGCCGTTGAAGACCATGACGTAGCGACCGCACGCGGATGCCATCGGCTGTCGGCCGTGTACCGACAGGTCGACGATCGCGAGCCGTCGGTGGCCGAGCGCGATGCCGGCCTCCGGGTCGACCCAGATCCCCTGCCCGTCCGGCCCGCGATGCGCAAGGCTCGCCGTCATGCGCGCGAGCGTGCCGCGCGCTGTCTCCTCATCGCAGGCGACGCTATTCAAAAAGCCGTCGATTCCGCACATTGATTTGTCTGCCCCTGTTGACCAGTTCCGTCACGCACGGCGCAACCTCGCGGCCCGCCATCCGGCGTGACGACCGGGCCATATTACGAAGAAATAAATCAGCAATAATTCATAGGTGAACTCGCCAATCACTCGAAAAAACCGCTGTCAAGCATCGTGTGCGCGGCACGCCGGCGCGCGCGGCCGCAGCGGCCCGTCGGGCCGGCCACGCACGGGCCGGCCCGACGGTCATCGGTCACGGGGAAAAAACGGGGACGAACGCGGCGGACGCGCGGCGTCAGGACGGCAGCCGGCGGGCCGCCAGATATGCGAGCTGCGCGCGGTTCTGCACGTTGAAGAGTTTTTCGAGCGAGCGGATATGGTGGCCGACCTTGTGCAGCGATGTACGCAGCGCACTCGCGATCTCCTGGTCGGACAGACCGTGCACGAGGCGGTCGAGCACCTGTAGTTGCTCGTCGCCGAGCGCGAAGCCGCGCATGCGCGCGATGCGTGCCTCGAGGAACGGCAGCGCGACACGATGCACCGCGAGGCTGACCGACAGCGCGCCGCCGATCACGCGATCGTCGATCCATTCGGTGCCGTGCGTCTCCGACGTCACGTTCACCGCGACACGCAGGTCGAGGCGCGGCGCCGACAGGCCGAACAGCACGCCGCTGTTCATCGCGTGCGCACGCAGATGGCCGGCGAGCGCCAGCATCTTGCGGTCGCCGCTGCCCTGCGCGGCCGCCTCGATCTCGTCGAGCTGCCACGCGACCGGAAAGCCGCTCTGCCGCACCTGCGCGAACCGCGGGTCGCTCTCGTAGAGCATGCCCTCGAAAAACGGCTGCATGAACGTCGCGGGAGCGAGGTCGCGAAGCAGGTGCGCGCACAGGATGCGCCGCCCGATCATTTCGAAAGCGCCGTAACCGAGCGTACTGAAACCGATTTGCCGCAAGCGCGCATGGCACTGCGCGAAATCGACCAAAGCCGGGTCGGTTTTACCGAATTCGATTTGCGCGCCGGTAAAAACGTCGTGCCCGATTGCCTGATATTCATTCGAATAAGCCGCGGCCGTTGCGATATCGGCCTGCGAAAACCATTCGACGCGTGGTGCGCCGTCAGCGTATGTCATGAGGAGCCCGCCCTTTCCCAATATGTGAACCTGCGCCCCGTCACGATCTGGTCTTGTCTCGATGGATTTTCTGGTCTTCGTTATTTGCGTGCGAATAGGAATCTTCCGCCGCCATTAGTATTACGGCATATTACGCGTACACAAGCGTTTTTGTACAATGCCCCCGCGCTGCGTCATGGATGACGATCCGCGCATATCACACCGATGCTCGATCGCACCGCCGCGACGGCCGTACACGATACGGCCGCCGTCAGGCGAGATGCGTCGATTCCGAGGGATGGCACATGTCCGACATTGCATTGCATGAAGAAGCGGTCGCCTCAACCTTTCCCCGCCCGTCGCACGGGCCCAGCGCGTGCCCCGACGCGCTGCGGGAGCGCCCCGTACAGGTCGTCTGGTGCGACGACGTGAAACGCGGCGACGTCACGCAGCCGCACGCGCCGAAACTCGGCGTGGCCGATACGCTCGCGCACGCGCAGAGCACGGCCGAGCGCAGCCGGATCGTCGCAAGCCTGCTGCACCTGACGGGTTTCTCGACGTTCGCGTACTTCGCGCTCGAATTCGCGCACGAGCGGGTCGAAAGTCTCTACCTGCACGAAGCATTCACGCCGTCCACCTACCGCGGCGACTACGTGCGCCACCAACATCACGACGTCGATCCGCGCACGCTCGGCGCACGCGTGTGCAACATGCCGATCGTGTGGGATCTGCAGCAGCTGCGCCGCGAACACCGCGAGCGCGACGCCGGCCCGCGCGCGACGCCGGCCGCGCTCGACGGCTTCCTGCAGACGATGCAGGACGACGGGATGTGCAGCGGCATCATGTATTCGATGGCCGTGCCCGGCACGCGGCTGCATGCGTTCATGAGCTTCACCGCGCCGCGCCGCACGCGCGAATGGATCACGCCGGCGACGATCGAGCAGGCGCTGTCGATCGGGCTGTCGGTGCACAAGTTCGCGTCGCCGCAGCTGATCTCGACATCGCGCGAGCGCGCGGTGAACGGGCTCACGCCGTTCGAGCAGGAACTGCTGATCGGCATCGCCGAAGGCGCATCCGACAAGGAGATCGGCCGGCGTCTCGACACCAGCGCGCACAACGTCGACTATCACCTGCGCAAGCTGCGCAAGCGCTTCGGCGTCGCGAACCGGATCCAGCTCACGTACCTGACGTCGAAGCTCGAATTGATCTGACCATCGCGCGGCGCGTGCGACGTGCCGCAAGCAAGCGCGTAAACGCACATGCCGGCCACGGAGGCCGGCATGTGCGGGCTGCGGCCCGGCGCCGCTTCCTGGAATACGGCCTGCGTTACTTCAGCAGCGTCATCTGCACCACCTTGACGATCACGAGACCGACCGCGATCACGAGATAGCCGCGCAGCACGGCCATCCAGATTCGCGTCGCCAGCGTCATGTTCTGCGGCTCGAGCGTATCGAGCGGCGGCATGCGCCACGTGTCGCGCAACGTGCGATCGATCGCCGGTTCGATCACGCGCTTGTTGCGACGGATCAATACCGTCGCGATGTAGCCCGTGATCGCGAGCACGGTGCCGCCGACCAGCACGTCGACGATCGCTTCGCCGCTGATATCCGGATACAACACCGACGCAGTGAGGATGATCGACAGCAGCACGAGCACCCAGATCACCGCACCGGTGAACACGTTGAGCTTCGTCGAGTTGACCCACGGGCCGAGCACCTGGCGGTCGTTGCACAGCACCAGCAGGAACACCGTCGCGCTCGGCAGCAGCACGCCCGCGAGCGTCTGCACCGCTTCGGTCAGCAGGCCGAGCGGGCTGCCCGGAATCAGCACGAGCGTGGCCGCGGCCGCGACGATGCCGAAATACACGAGATAGAAACCCTTCGCATCGGACACGCCGCGGTGCAGCGAGTGGCGGATCTTGAACACGTCGCCGATTGCATAGGCCGTCGACAGCGACACGGCCGCCGCGCCGATGATGCACGCGTCGAGCAGCGCCACCGCGAACAGCGTTGCGCTCGTGCGGCCGGCATACTTCTCGAGGCCCGCGATGATGCCGCCCGCGTCGGCGAAGTTGCCGGCTTCCGGATGCCCGTTGAACAGCGCGGCGCTGAAACCGATCATGGCGACCGCACCGATCAGCACGAACGCGATGCCGATCCACAGGTCGGCCTTTTCATACTTCATGAAGCGCGGCGTGATGCGCTTGTCGATCACGTAGCTCTGCTGGAAGAACAGCTGCCACGGCGCGACGGTCGTGCCGACGATGCCGATCACGAGCAGCATCACGTCCGACAGCTTCGCGTGCGCGGGCCAGTTCGGCACGAAGAAATCGCGCGTCATCTGCGCGACGGGCGGATGGATCGACACGAGCACCGGCACGAGCAGCAGGCTCAGCACGCACAGCCCGATCGCGAACCGCTCGAATCGCCTGAAATCCCCGGTACTCACCGCGGCCATGGTCAGCGCCGCGGCCACGCACACGCCCGCGACCTTCGGTAGCCCGAAGAAATCCAGCACGAACGTGATGCCGATGAACTCGGTGACGATGGTGAGCGCATTGAGCAGGAACAGGTCGATCACGCTGAACGCGCCCCAGAACTTGCCGAAGCGCTCGAAGATCAGCCGTGCGTGGCCGACACCCGTCACCGCGCCGAGGCGCAGCACCATTTCCTGGTTCACGTACAGCACGGGCACGAGCAGCAGCAGCGTCCACAGCAGCGTCGTGCCGTAGTTCTGGCCGGCCTGCGTGTAGGTGCCGAATGCGCCGGCGTCGTTGTCGCCCACCATCACGATGAGGCCCGGGCCGATGATCGCGAGCAGCGTGCGCAGGCGCGCCCACCACGAGCCGCGCGTGCCGGTGTCGTGATGCGCGATCGTACCGAGCGCACCGCGGATGTCGCCAAGGTGGGCCTCGTCGAGCACGGCGGCGCGTTCGACGGCGATCGGTGGAGAAACGTTGGATGGCGTGGACATGATGTGTTCCGTACGGCTAATGGTTATCTGGTGAGCGTGCGACCTTGGGATGCGCGCGGGGCGACCGCCCGATGGCGGCCGCGCGTGCGCATGCCGAGGCGCGCTCGGCGCTTCTTTCAGCGGATCAGCGATTTCAGCCGGTTCAACAGGCGGGAGAACACCCGCGGACGGGCGTCGAGCATCAGCATCGCGTCGTAGTGGTTGCGCGATTCCGTGACGTGCGGGAGATTCGACAGCAGAAGGCCGAAGTTCATGGTCTGGCTCCGTGCGGCGACGGCGAGCGTGCCGGCCGCGTGGTGGGCGCGGGGCCAGTCCGGCGCCTGAACGGCGTGTCAGGCTAGTCGGCCGGATTGTCCCTGCGACCCGGGTTCAAAAGGGTCTGTGCGTGCAACGGGCATAAGGGACAACTGTCACTGTCGTTCATGGCGGCTCCTGTGCGGTGTTCCGGAGAACACGGTTGACCGCCGTCAGACGTGCGGGCCGGCATTCGCGCGCCGGGGAAAGGCGTGCGCGAACGCGGCCGCCTGCCGGGCGGCGGTGAAACCGGGCGGCGCATGCGAAAACGCATCACGCTAACCGGCGCGAATCAGGGTGCACGTAGGAATTTGCTGCGGAATACTGCTGCGCGCACCGTTTGCCCGGGGGACAAACGGCGGCTTCGATGAGGCGCGGACGTCGGTCGCTCAGGCGGAAATTTCGTTCGAAGATCGACTACTGCAGGCGTCCAAGGCGGCGGCCCCAAGAGTGAAGATGCCGGATTCTATGGACGGCCCGAAAGTGAAGTCAACCCCGCCAAACCCCATTTCCCGAAATAAATTTCCGCCTTCGCGGCACTGAAAGAATTGCCCTTGAAACGACGTGCCGAAACCTTTCAGCGCGTCACGTCGCGGTCACCATCCGATGTGTGCGAACAACGGCGCGGCACCGGGCCGTCGCCTCGTCGTGGCGGCCTCGCACCCTCGCGCTCCACGGCGATGCATCCGCTACACACGGCGCCTTTCATGCGTTTTTTACTTGCACTGCAGCAAACGACGCGAATACAATCCGCCGCAATTCATCACCGGAGTCCCTCCGTGGACACATGCTCTAGTTGCAGTTCGACGCCGGTCCAGGCCGGCCACGCCATCGCGAGATAGCAGCCAGACGCATGTCTTACGCCGCTAGCTCGCATTCGTCGGGTTAGCGCGCTTCCTTCCGGGCCGGCCATCGCCGGTTCGTCCGTTGCACGCTCCGTTACGTTCCACCCTCCGATCGCAGGCCGCGTCACGCGCCCGCGCTCGATCACGTCGTCCGGCCTTCGCCGGACCGGACGGAGGCAGCGTCATGTTTCTTCAATCGCTCGCGGTCAGGCTCAAGCGCATCGTGCATGTCGCACGCGACCGCTCGTTCGTTTCCGGCCTCTCGCCACTTGCCCATGCGCTCGGCAACTGGCGCAGCTCGGCGCTCGCCCACGTGCCGGCAGCGCCCCGCCCGCTCGACTGCCTGCTGTTCGCCGTGATGGCGGCCGCGGTCGCGCTCGTCGCGCTGCTGTGCTCGGCCGCGCCGCGCCTCGGCTTCGCGCAGGTGTGGCGTATCGGCGGCTGGCTGCCGTAAGCCCCGCCCCGCGCGGCGGTGGCATGTGCCATGTACCGCCGCGTCAAGCTCTCCGCACCACGTTTTCGTTTCTTCAGCCAAACTAATCAAACCACCGACGGAACCCACATGAAGAACTACCTCGAACCCGTCCCGCGCTCGTTCCGCCTCAATGCGCTCGCCGCGCTGCTGCTGTCGCTCGCCGCCGCGCCCGCGTTCGCGCAATCGTCGCCGCCGGCCGCGGCCGAACCGGCGGCCGGCGCCAGTGACGCCGCCGTTCCCGCACAACAGGCCGCCGATGCTGCCGCGCCCGCGCCCACCAGCTTCGGGGAGCGCTCGAACCTGCTCGGCAACATGGGCGGCCTGCGCGACGTGCTGGGCGATCACGGCATCACGCTGAACCTGCAGGAGACCAGCGAGTACCTGTACAACACGTCGGGCGGCACGGGTCGCGGCGGCGCCTACCAGGGGCTCACGCAATTCGGCTTCGACGTCGACACCGGCAAGGCGGTCGGCCTGCCGGGCGGCACGTTCAACGTGTCGGCGCTGCAGATTCACGGCACCAACCTCACGCAGCGCTATCTGCAGACGCTGCAGACCGCGACCGGCATCGAGGCGAATTCGACCACGCGCCTGTGGGAGCTCTGGTACCAGCAGTCGCTGCTCGACGACAAGGTCGACGTGAAGGTCGGCCAGCAGAGCGTCGACCAGGAATTCATGGTGAGCCAGAACGCGGCGGCCTTCATGAACGCCACGTTCGGCTGGCCCGTGCTGCCGTCGACCGATCTGCCGGCCGGCGGCCCCGCGTATCCGATGTCGTCGCTCGGCGTGCGGCTGCGCGTGAAGCCCGCCGATGCGTGGACCGCGATGGTCGGCGTGTTCGACGGCAACCCGGCCGGCCGCACCGACGGCGATGCGCAGGTGCTGAACGCGCACGGCACCAACTTCAACCTGCGCAGCGGCGCGTTCGTGATCGGCGAAGTGCAGTATGCGCTGAACGCGCCGCCCGCCGATCCGAAGGCGCCGCAGCCGGCCGGCCTGCCGGGCACGTACAAGCTCGGCTTCTGGTATCAGTCGCAGCATGCGAACGATCCGCGCTACGGCACCGACGGCCTGTCGCTCGCGAATCCGGCGAGCAACGGCATGCCGGCCACGCATCGCGGCAACTACAGTTTCTATGCGGTCGCGGACCAGATGGTGTGGCGGCCGTCGGCGGACAGCCCGCGCTCGGTGGGCGTGTTCGTGCGCGTGATGGGCGCGCCGGGCGACCGCAATACCGTCGATTTCGCCGCCAATGCAGGCGTGACGTTGAAGGCGCCGTTCAAGGGACGCGACAACGACGTCGCGGGTCTCGCGGTCGGCTACACGAAGATCGGCTCGCATGCGCGCGGCCTCGACGGCGACACCGGCGCGTACACGACACCCGGCTATCCGGTACGCCGCGCGGAGACGGTCGTCGAGGCGACCTACCAGTACCAGGTCACGCCGTGGTGGCAATTGCAGGCCGACCTGCAGCACTTCTTCCGTCCGGGCGGCGGCATCCCGAACCCGAACGCGGCCGGTGCGCGCATCGGGGACGAAACGGTGGTCGGCGTGCGCACGACGATCGTGTTCTGACGCACGCCGGATGCAGACACGGGCCGGACGGCCGCTCACGCGACAGTCCGGCCCGTGCGTTCTCTCGCGGAGCAAGCGCGCGGCCCGTGCCGCGCGTCACTCGCCGTACAGCCCGAGCAGTTTCAGCGTGACGCCGTTGGTCCAGCCGAAGCCGTCCTGCAGCGGATATTCGCCGCCCCCGCCGCCGCCCGTGCCGGCACCTTCGACCACGTACTTCTCGACGAGCTTGCCTTCGGTCGCATACACGTGCTTCACGTCGGACAGGAAACGCGTGCCGATGTCCTTCGCGAGCGCCGGTTCGCCGTAGCGCCGCAGCCCGTCGATCGCGATCCACTGCAACGGCGCCCAGCCGTTCGGCGCGTCCCACTGCTGCCCCGTGTTCTCGGTGGTCGTCGCGAGGCCGCCCGGCTGCAGCAGCGTCTTGCGCACTTCCCGCGCGGTCGCCTTCGCGCGCTCGGGCCACGCAACGCCCGCGAACAACGGATACAGCGCGGCGGCCGTCACGGCGTCGCGCGGCTTGCGCAACTGCCAGTCGTAGTCGCCGTAGTAGCCGCGACGGTTCCACAGATAGCGGTTGATCGCGGCCGCACGCCGCGCCGCGCGCCCGGAAAAATCGGTCACGCAGGCCACGTCGCGCGTGAGCGCGCAGCCCTTCACGATCGTCGTCTCGAGATGGAACATCAGGCTGTTCAGGTCGACCGGCACGATCGACGTCGTGCGGATCGTCGCGAGCGTCTTGCCGTCGCCGAACCAGCGCGAGCTGTAGTCCCAGCCGCTTTCGGCGCCCGCGCGCAGGTCGCGGTACACCTCGTTCGCCGGACGCCCCGGCGCCGACTTCGCGGTCGTCACGTCCTCGAGATACGACTCGTCGCGCGGCGTATCGCTCGCATCCCAGTAGCGGTTCAGCACCGCGCCGTCGGGCATCGCGACCACATTGCGGGCGGCCTGCCCGCGCGGCGTCGTGGTTTCGCCCTGCATCCAGTACGCGTACTCCTTGCGCAGTTCCGGCAGATATTTCTGGTAGACCTTGTCGCCTTCGGCCTGTGCGGCAAGCGTGACCATATAGGCGAAGAACGGCGGCTGCGAGCGGCTCGCATAGTACGTGCGGTTGCCGTTCGGGATGTGCCCGATCGTGTCGATCAGATGGGCGAAGTTGTCGAGCATGTCGTCGACGAGATCCTCGCGGCCCGACACCTGCAGCCCGAGCATCGTGAAATAGGTATCCCAGTAGTAGCCTTCGCGGAAGCGGCCGCCCGGCACGACATACGGCTTCGGCAGCGGAATCAGCGAACTGTAGGGCGGCACCGTCGTGCTCGTGCGCGTGAGCTGCGGCCACAGCCAGTCGATGTGCTGGCGCAGCGTCTGGTTCGGCGGCGGCGTGACGCCGCCTTCCGGGGGCGGCGTGAAATGCTGGCCGACGAACGCCTTCAGCGAGAAGCCCGGCTGCGATTTCTGTTGCTGATACAACTGCACGATCGTCGCGGGATCGCTGTCGGGCGTCGCGTCGACGAAGGTCTTCTGGTCGGGATAGATCTGCGCGGTCTGCACCGCGACGAACAGGTCGCCGTAGAGCTGGCTCGGCGGCGGCAGCAGCGTGCCCGACGCGGGGCCGGCAACCGCGGCCGTCACGGGCGCCGCCGACTGATCGACCGCCTGCGCGGCGGCCCGGTTCGCGTTGTCGGCCTGCGCAGCGCAGCCGGCAACGGCGAGATACGCGACGGCCAGCGCGGCGGCCCAGCGAAGACGCGGCGCGGGGCGCCCGAGCGGCGGTGAGCGACGGAGCGGAAAGCGGGTTGAGACGCGGGTTGGGATGCGCGTTGAGATGCGAGATGCAATCGATGCGGCACGACGTGACGTCATGACGTGTCCCCTCCTTTCGATGGTGAGCGGGTCGGCACGAGGTCTCGTTCGCGCGCGCGCTCGTCTCGATGGCCCTCGATCGATGCGCGTCGTTTTGTGTTGCGAGTGGGCCTGACTGTCGCACGAAACGTGCACATCAAGCAAGTTTCGATTCGCGCGGCTCGCGCAGGCATGCTCGGCGTTTGCGCAGTCGTTCTTTCCGCGCCGCCCGCGAAAAGAACGACTGTTGCAATATGCGGAACATCTGTTGTCATACGTGACTCAATGGTCACATTGTGGGCATAATGGCGTCTTTACCGCGCGCCCAGCCCATGTCGCCCGTCTTTCTAGCACCGCTCATCGTTGCCTGTGCGTTGTTCATGGAAAGCGTCGACGCGAACATCATCGTCACCGCCCTGCCCGCGATGGCGAGGGACTTCGGGCACAACCCCGTCACGTTGAACATTGCGATCACGGCCTACGTGGTCGGGCTCGGCGTGTTCATTCCGATCTGCGGCTGGCTGGCCGACCGCTTCAGCGCGCGCTCCGTGTTCCGCACCGCGATCGGCATCTTCGTCGTCGGCTCGCTGATGTGCGCGGCATCCAATTCCCTCGGCGTGCTCACGTTCGCGCGCTTCATCCAGGGCGTCGGCGGCGCGATGATGGTGCCCGTCGGCCGCATCATCATTTTCCGCGCAGTGCCGCGCTCCGATCTCGTGCGCGCGATGAACTACCTCGCGATTCCCGCGCTGTTCGGGCCCACGGTCGGGCCGCTCGTCGGCGGCTTCATCACGACCTACCTGCACTGGCGGATGATCTTCTTCATCAACGTGCCGATCGGCATCTACGGGATCTACCTCGCGAGCAAGCACATCGCGAACACGCACGAGCCCGACCCGGGCCCGCTCGACTGGTTCGGATTCCTGCTGTCGGCCAGCGGCGCCGCACTGCTGCTGATGGGCCTCACGCTGATCGACGGTGCGCTCACGTCACGCTCGAACGCCCTCGCCATGTGCGTGACCGGCACCGTCCTGCTCGCGCTCTACGTGCCGTACGCGCGCCGCAAGGAACGCCCGGTGCTCGACCTCAGCTTCCTCAAGATCCCGACGTATCACGCGAGCGTCGTCGGCGGGTCGCTGTTCCGCATCGGCCTCGGCGCGGTGCCGTTCCTGCTGCCGCTCGCGCTGCAGGAAGGGCTCGGCATGAGCGCGTTCCATTCGGGGCTCATCACGTGCGCGTCCGCGTTCGGCGGCGCGATGAGCCGCTCGACGGCCACCCATACGCTGCGCCGCTTCGGCTTCCGCACGGTACTGATCTACAACGCGGCATTCGCGGGGCTCGCGATCGCCGCGTACGGCGTGTTCCATCCCGGCATGGCGACCTGGGCGATCTGGCTGATCGTGCTCGTCGGCGGCATCTTCCCCGCGCTGCAGTTCACGAGCCTGAACTCGATGATCTATGCGGACATCTCGCCGCGCGACGCGGGCCGCGCGACCAGCCTCGGCAGCGTCGTGCAGCAGATGTCGCTCGGTCTCGGCGTGACGGTGGCCGGCCTCGTGCTGCACGTTTCGCACTGGCTGCAGGGTCATCAGAAGATGGTGTGGTCGGATTTCTGGCCCGCGTTCGTCGTGGTCGGGCTGTGTTCGTTCGCATCGATTCCGATCACGCGGCGGCTGCCGCCCGGCGCTGGCGACGAAGTCGCGCGCGGCAAGCGCCAGTAGCAATCGGTCGGACGAGCGGAAATGGCGACAGGGCAGAACGGGCAGCAGGGAAAACCGCCCGCGAAGCAAACCGGAAAAAACAAAAAAATCAGCGGACATCCACACGGGGCCGGTGCACAGCCGCATGGATGTCCGCTCAGGGCTCCGGGTCTCCCGATGGGGGTTGAGAATCCCGGATTCGCTTCCTGCGTGCCATGGACATATGTGCGTCGGAAGCGGAATCGTTGCGCGCACATTTCGTCGCGCCATGGACTGCACTATAGGGAAACTTGCGAAACGTATCTGTCAACCATTGTCAGACACGTTGCATCGGCACGTCGCACGCGCGCGCCGCTTTCGCGCTAAAGTGGTTCCCGACCATCACTCCCGGCCGCCCCTCCGATGCTTACGCTCTCGCCCGCCGCCGCCCGCGCCCTGCATCTCGCCGCGCAGGGCCTGCTGACACCGCCCCGCCGCAAGGCGACCAAAGCCGACGTGCTCGACACGATCCGCCGGATGGCGCAGCTGCAGATCGATACCATCCACGTCGTCGCGCGCAGCCCGTATCTCGTGCTGTTCAGCCGTCTCGGCGATTTCTCGCCGCAGTGGCTCGACGAGCATCTCGCCGAGGCGCGCCTGTTCGAATACTGGTCGCACGAAGCGTGCTTCCTGCCGGTCGAGCAGTTCGGCCTGATGCGCTACAAGATGCTCGATCCGTCGGGGATGGGCTGGAAATATGCGGCCGAATGGCATGAACAGAATCGTCCCGAGATCGAGCGGCTGCTCGTGCGGATTCGCGAAGAAGGCCCGGTGAAGTCGGCGGATTTCGTCCGCGAGGATGGCGTGAAGGGCAACGGCTGGTGGGATCGCAAGCCCGAGAAGCGCCACCTGGAAGTGCTGTTCACGACGGGCGACCTGATGGTGTCGGAACGCCGCAATTTCCAGCGCGTGTACGACGTGCGCGAGCGCGTGCTGCCCGGCTGGGACGACACGCGCGACCTGCCGCCGCGCGAAGCCGTGCTGCCCGCGCTGCTCGACTACACGTGCCGTGCACTCGGCGTCGTGCGCGCGGACTGGGTGGCCGACTACTATCGGCTGCCGCGCCGCTCGTACCGCGCGGAGCTCGAGCAGCTCGCCGACGCGGGCGACCTGATCCCGGTGGCGATCGACGACTGGAAGGAGCCGGCCTACGTGCATCGCTCGCTCGAAGCGTTGCTGCCGGCCGCCGAGGCCGACACGCTGCGCTCGACGGTCACGACGCTGCTGTCGCCGTTCGACCCGGTCGTATGGGACCGGCGGCGTGCATCGACGCTATTCGGTTTCGATTACACGATCGAATGCTATACGCCCGAGCACAAGCGGCGTTATGGCTATTTCTGCCTGCCGGTGCTGCATCGCGGCCGGCTGGTCGGGCGCGTCGACGCGAAGGCGCATCGCACGCTCCGCACGTTCGAACTGAAGGCCGTGCATGTCGAGCCGGGCGTGCGGTTCGGCACGGGGCTCGCCGCCGACGTCGCGAAGGCGGTGAAGAAACTCGCGGCATGGCACGGCACGCCGGAAGTCACGACCCGGCACGCACCGCCGGAACTGGTGAAGGCGCTGGCCGGCGACTGATACCCGCACATTCGGCTCGCGCAGCCGGCCCGCAAGGCCGGCTTACGCGGCCGGCCGAGGATCAGTCGCGCAGCTTGCGGAAACGCGGCGTGCCGTCTTCGAGGTTCCCGTTGAACATCGCTTCCGGCCGCACCCACAACCCGCGCGCATGCGGCCACAGGTGTTCGTACACGACCACCGATTCCTCGGTTTCGGAATGGCGGGCAACGCCGATGTAGCGATACAGCCCGCCCTTGTAGTGGCGATGCGTCGCGAGCTGTTCGGCTTCCTGTTCGGTCATGATCGGTTTCTCTTCGGCAAAAACGGAAAGCGCGTATTGTATGCGCTGCGCCGCGCGTCAGCGTTTCGCGTAGATGTCCGGGCGGCGGATCTCCATCACCCGCTCGGGGTTCGCGCACGGCCCGAAGCCGACCGGCCGATACAGCTCGTGCGCATCGGACGTCACGAGCATGATGCGGCGCAGGCCCTGCACCATCTCCTGCGCGAACACGTGGTCGATCAGCGCGCGGCCGTAGCCGTTGCCGCGTTCGGCCGGCAACACGAACACGTCGCACAGGTACGCGAACGTCGCGTGATCGGTCACGAGGCGCGCGAAGCCGACGAGCCGGTCGCCGATATACGCGCCGAAGCACAGGGAACCCTCGATCGCCTTCTCCACCACGTCGCGCGGAATACCCTGCGACCAGTACGCGTCGCGATGCAGGAAGTCGAAGATCGCGTCGACGTCGAGTTCGTGTTTGTCGGTGGAAAATCTCAGCGTGGCGGGGGTGGCAGCAGGCACGTCGGTCTCCGGTCGGGGTGGTGGAAAGCGAAGCGTCGACGATACCGCGCAGCGCGGCGAGGGACAAGGGACAGCACCGATCATCCGGACGACGCGAAGAAGCTGCTCGACCCTCCCGTTTCGCCGCGGGCGCAACCAACCGTGCGGGCGACGGGCTCCGATTCGGTGACAATGTCGTCTGCCCGATAACCCGCCACGCTGCTTCATGCCCTACCGCCTCATCGCATTCGACTTCGACGGCACGCTCGCCGATTCGCTCGACAGCTTTCTCGCAGCGCTGTCGGAAGCGTCGCGCATGCACGGCTTTCGCGACGCCACGCCCGAGCTGCGCCCGGCGCTGCGCGGGATGTCGGCGCGCGACATCATTCGCGCGCTCGACGTGCCGATGTGGAAAGTGCCGCGCGTGACGATCGACATGCGTCGCCTGATGCGGCCGCGCGTCGCGCAAGTGGCGTTGTTCCCCGGCGTCGGCGAAACGTTCGACGCGCTCGCCGCGCGCGGCATCCGCATCGCGATCGCCACGTCGAACACCGAGGAGATCGTGCGCGACCGGCTCGGCCCGCACGCCAGCAGCCGCGTCGAACATTTCGCGTGCGGCATTCCGCTGTTCGGCAAGGCACGTCGCCTGCGCGCACTCGTTCACGAAGCCGGCCTGCGCAACGACGAAGTGCTGTACGTGGGCGATGAAATCCGCGACGCCGACGCGGCACGACGCGCGCGCATCGCATTCCAGGGGGTCGCGTGGGGCTACACCGCGCCGGACGCGTTGCAGGCACATTGCGCGACGCCGTTGCTGCCGCGTCTCGACGCATTGCTCGACCGCGTGTGACGCGTTCGCGCGCATCGCGAGCCGGCCAGCGTCGACGCTCGACGCGCACGTCACCGCGGCGTGACGATGACTGCCAGATGACACCCACATGCATCCCGCACGCCGCATGCGCGCAAAAATTGCCGCCGCCACGCACGCGACAGGTACGCAATACCTGCCGACACGAATGCTCATCGATTCGTCTTACCAACCGTTACACAAACCACAGCGCGGTTGCACCTGCTACCGGATCGCCCTCCTAGAATCAGTCGGGCCGGGAAACACTTCGACCGGCGCCGCGGCAGAGCGGCGGTCGAATCCGGCCCGGGCGCGCCCGGTCTCTCGCACAGCGACGGATCACCCGATCCGTTTTTCAACCAGAGCCCCGATTGAAAGGAGGTCCCATGAACCGCTTTCCCCACGTCTCGCGCCTTGCTTTGTCTGCCGCTGGCCTGCTTCTCGTCGCCGTGACGGCGACCGCGCAAACCGCACAACCGGCACCGGCTGTACCGGCCGCACCGGCCGCCGCTGCGACGCGCATCCACGAAGCCGACCAGGCATTCATCACGGACGGCACGAAAACGGTGTCGACGCAGCACGACGCGGCGCGCATCGCCGATTCGCGCACGTCGGACAGCCAGGTCAAGGCGTTCGCGCAACGCGTGTCGGCCGACGATGAAAAGATCATCCAGGCGATGCGCGCAGCCAGCCCGCGCGGCGTCGACGTACCCGCCAACGACCCCGACACGGCCGTGCTGAACAGCATCAAGACCCTGCGCGGCGCCGAGTTCGACAAGGCGTACATCGAGCAGGTCGCGCTCGCCGGCCAGCAGAAGGCCATCTCGGCCTTCCAGGCCGAAATCGCATCGGGCCGCGACACGAAGCTGAAGGAAGTCGCACGCCAGTCGCTGCCGATCCTGCAGAAGCATTACGCCGACGCGCAGAAGCTCGCGGAGCGCCACCACCTCGCATCGGCGCAGTAACGCGCCGCCGCGCCGCGCGTCGTGCGCGGCGCACGGCTTCTTCCCCTGCCGTCGCGTCGCCTCCCCTCCGGCGACGCGACGCCCACCAGGCGTCATACGCGACAGGTTATGTCGCGAGCTTCGCCATCAACCGAGCCCTCACCTCCGGCCATTCGTCGTCGATGATGCTGAAGCGCACCGAATTACGCTTGCGGCCATCCGGCATGATCCGTTCGTGCCGCACGATGCCTTCCTGCTTCGCACCGAGCCGCAGGATCGCCGCGCGCGATTTCTCGTTCAGCTCGTCGGTCGTGAACTGCACGCGCACGCATTGCAGCACGTCGAACGCATAACCCAGCAGCAACCATTTCGCTTCGGTGTTCGCACGCGTGCGCTGCGCCGATTCGCTCAGCCACGTATGGCCGATCTCGAGCTTGCGGTTCTTGCGATCGATCTTCCAGAAACGCGTGCTGCCGATCGCACGGCCCGACGCGCGATCGACGATCGTGAACGGCATCACCGTGCCGGCCGAATGCCCCTGCAATGCCGTGTCGATGTAGGCGTCGATCGTGTCCGGGCCCGGCACGACCGTGACCTTCAGGTTCCACAACCGGCCGTCCGCGGCAGCGTCCAGCAGCGCCTGCCGATCGGATCGCTCGAGCGGCCGCAGTTCGACGCGTTCGCCGGTGAGAATCGGTTGTTCGAGGGAAGCGGAAGCATCGGTCATGAGCGGTTCCGGAAAAGACAAAAAACGGCGATGGCGGCGAAACGCCCAATCATACGGCCGCGTCAGCCGAGGACTGCGGCCAACCGGCGGCGGATCGCCTTCGCCTCGCCGCGCAGCGCATCGGTGAACGCGTCGACGAGCAGGCTTTTCGGCCGGTGCTCGGGCACGATCACGCTGACGCGATACGGAAACGACCGCGTGAGCGGCCGCACGTGCAGGTCGCGCCCGACGAAATCGAGCGCGGTCAGCGGATTGACGATCGCGACGCCGAGCCCCTGCCGCACGAACGCACACACCGACACGGCCGACGGCGTGTCGACGACCGAGCGCGGCGCCACGCCGAGCTGCGCAAACGCCTCGTCGATCAGGATGCGGTACGGATCGTTCAGCGACAGGCTCACGAACGGGCGATCGGCGAGATCCGGCAGATCGATCGCATCCTGCGCGAGCAGCGGATGGCCGTCGGGGAGCACGCATACTTCGTCGACTTCGAGCAACGGCGTAAGCACGGTGCCGGCCGGCGCGACGTCGTGCTCGGTCAGCCCGAGGTCGTAACGCTGCGCGGTCAGCCACTCTTCGAGCATCGGCGATTCCTGCGTTTCGACCGACAGGCTGACGCCCGCATGGGCGTCGCGAAACCGGCGCGCCGCGCCGGGGAGGATCGCGTGCGAGAACGCCGGCAGCGCGATCACCGACAGTTGACCGTCGCGAAACTCGCGCAGGCGCGCGGCCGTGGCCGCGACGCGTTCAAGCCCCACATACGCGAGCCGCACGTCGTCGAACAGCGTGAGCGCGGCCATCGTCGGCCGCAACCGGCCGTGCGCGCGCTCGAACAGCGCGAAGCCGACGACCTGCTCCATGCGCGCGAGCTCGCGGCTGATCGTCGGTTGCGACGTATAGAGCATCTCGGCCGCGCGCGTCGTGCTGCCGGTGACCATCAGCGCGCGAAAGACCTCGATATGGCGGTGCGTGAGCATGATCGTCTATATCAAATGTGAATCGAATTTTGATAAATAGGCATTTTACTGCATAGATAAACGGGCGCATCATTCACGTTATCCGTTCATTCGACCCGATTCATCCGCCATGTCCCTCGATTCCCGCCAGCTCGCGACGCTCGCGCAGCAATACGGCACCCCGCTGTGGGTGTACGACGCCGACGTCATCCGCGACCGCATCGCCCAACTGCGTCAATTCGACGTGATCCGCTATGCGCAGAAGGCCAACTCGAACGTCCATATCCTGAAGCTGATGCGCGAGGAAGGCGCGTGCGTCGATGCCGTGTCGCTCGGCGAGATCGAGCGCAGCCTCGCGGCGGGGTTCAGCCCGGCCGGCGAGCCGGAAGGCGTCGTGTTCACCGCCGACCTGATCGACCGCCCGACGCTCGCGGCGGTGCTGAAGCACGGCGTGACCGTGAACGCCGGCTCGCTCGACATGCTTTCGCGCATCGGCGAGCATGCGCCCGGCCACCGCGTGTGGCTGCGCGTCAACCCCGGTTTCGGCCACGGCCACAGCAACAAGACCAACACCGGCGGCCCGCAGAGCAAGCACGGCATCTGGATCGACGACGTGCCGCGCGCGATCGAGATCGTGCGCCAGTACGGGCTGAAGCTGGTCGGCATCCACATGCATATCGGGTCGGGCGTCGACTACGGCCACCTGTCGCAGGTGTGCGATGCGATGGTCGACCTCGTCACGTCGCTCGGCCATGACATCGACGCGATCTCGGCCGGCGGCGGCCTGTCGATCCCGTATCGCGACGGCGAGCCGCGCGTCGACGTCGGGCACTACTTCAGCCAGTGGGACGCCGCGCGCAAGCGGATCGAACGGCATCTCGGCCACCCGGTGCGCATCGAGATCGAACCGGGCCGCTTCCTCGTCGCCGAAGCCGGCACGCTCGTCACCGAAGTGCAGGCCGTCAACCGCCGGCCGAAGCACGATTTCGTGCTGATCGACGCGGGCTTCAACGACCTGATGCGCCCGTCGATGTACGGCAGCTACCACGCGGTGTCGGTGCACGCGCACGATGGCGCGCTGCCGGCCGGACGGCCGCTGGTCGACCTCGCGATCGCGGGGCCGCTGTGCGAGTCGGGCGACGTGTTCACGCAGGACGCGGGCGGCGTGGTCACGCACCGCAAGCTCGCACAGCCGCAGATCGGCGACCTGCTGTTCCTGCACGACGCGGGCGCGTACGGCGCGTCGATGTCCTCGAACTACAACAGCCGGCCGCTCGCGCCGGAAGTGCTCGTCGATCGCGGCACGCCGCGGCTGATCCGCCGCCGGCAGACGATCGACGAATTGCTCGCCCTCGAAACGTTCGAGTAAGGCCGGCACGACGGAACGGGGTGCGCGGCCTGCGCACCTCGCCCCCTCACCTCACCGTCACGCGCACGTCGGCGCCTGCCGCACGCCACGCCTTCAGCAACGCCGCGCGCCGCCGCGGATAGCGCACGTCCAGCCGTTCGAGCGCGACGATGCGATCCGTCCGGAAATGCCGGAAATCGTTCCGGCCTTCGCACCACGCCGCCAGGATGCGCACGTCATTGAAATAGCCGAGCGCGAACGGCCACACGATCCGTTCGCCGCCCGTTTTCCGGCCTTCATCCAGGTAGCGGATCCCGAGCTTGCTTTCGGTACGGATCGCCGTGCGCACGACACCCATGTCGACGGTTTCCCGATCCACGATCGTGCGCGGGCCGACGAGCAGCGTCGTGCATTCCATCTCGCGGCGCAGCTCGGCGGGCAACACCGCGGAGATCTTCGCGAGCGCGTCGGACGCAGCCGTCGTGAGCTGCGCATCCGCGAACTTCCCGACCCAGCGAAAACCGAGCATCAGCGCTTCCAGTTCCGTTTGCGAGAACATCAGCGGCGGAAGCATGAACCCGGCACGCAGCACATAACCGACACCGGGCTCGCCGTCGATGTCCGCGCCCTGCGCCTGCAGCGACGCGATATCGCGATAGACCGTTCGGAGGCTGACGCCGAGTTCCCCGGCCAGCACGCGGCCGCTCACCGGGCGGCGGTGGCGCCGCAGCACCTGCAGCAGCGCGAGCAATCGTTCGGCACGCGTCATCGTTCCATGCTGCCATTTTCTGACAGCATCCGTTCATAGAATGGGACGCATCTTAATCGATCCCAGGACGGCCCCGCATGACCTCTCCGAATCTCGTTCTTCTGTATGTCGACGACCCGACGCGCAGCGCGCAGTTCTACGCGCGCCTGTTCGGGCGCCCGCCCGTCGCCGCGTTTCCCACCTATGCGGCATTCACGTTCGACAACGGGCTGCACCTGGGACTGTGGTCGACCAGTGCGCGCGATTTCGTGTCGGGCGGCGCCGGCCACCGCTCGGAGCTGGCATTCATGGTCGACGACGACCACGAGGTGCGGCGCCTGTACGAAGCGTGGAAGGCGCTCGGCGTGACGTTCGAGCAGGCGCCGATGACGGCCGTGTTCGGCCTGACGTTCGTCGCGCTCGACCCGGACGGCCACCGCTTGCGCGTGTGCACCCCGGACGATTGAGCGCGAACGGGCGCGACCTGCGGCGGGTCGCGCCCGTTCCCTCCACCACGCGCGCGCGTCAGCCCGCGCGCCGCACGGGTGCCACTTTCGAGAAGTATTTCGCGCCCGCCACGCAGCCGACCACGACGACCGTCACGACGACCATCGACGGCGGTACCGTCTCGTGCAGCAGCCCGGCCGCCAGCAGCAGGCCGAAGAACGGCTGCAGCAACTGCAACTGGCCGACGCTCGCGATCCCGCCGAGCGCGAGCCCGCGATACCAGAACACGAAACCGATCAGCATGCTGAACAGCGACACGTACGCGAGCCCCCACAGTGCGGCGGCATCGACGCCGTCGAACGACGCAGGCGAGGTAATCCACGTGAGCGGCAGCATCAGCGGCAGCGACAGCACGAGCGCCCACGAGATCACCTGCCACCCGCCGAGCTGGCGCGACAGGCGCGCGCCTTCCGCGTAGCCCAGCCCGCATGCGACGATCGAGGCCAGCATCAGCGCATCGCCGACCACCGACGCCTGGCCGCCGTTGCGCAACGCAAACGCAGCCACCGCACCGCTGCCGACGATCGAGAAGATCCAGAACGGCAGCCGCGGCCGCTCACCGCCGCGCCACACGCCGAACAGCGCGGTCGCGAGCGGCAGCAGCCCGACGAACACGATCGCGTGCGCGGACGTCACATGCTTCAGCGCGAGCGCCGTCAGCAACGGAAAACCGACGACGACCCCGAGCGCGACGATGGCCAGCGACACGGCCTCGGCTCGCGTCGGCCGCCGCTGCTTCAGCACGACGAGCAGCAGCAGGCCGAGCGCGCCGGCGATCGTCGCGCGTGCGAACGTGAGGAACAGCGGGTCGAGCCCCTGCACCGCGATACGCGTCGCGGGCAGCGAGCCGCTGAAGATGATCACGCCCAGCAGGCCGCTGAGCCATCCGTTGGTCGTCTTTTGCACGGGAAATCCTGAACGGGGAAAGTGGATCGCCGATGATCCGCCGCCCGTGAAAAGCGCGTAAGCTACAGCCCAATACAATTCCGACAAACTGTACTGGACAACCGTCCGTACAGTTCATTCTTCGCCATGAGCCATTCCGCCCCGCTTTCCGTTCCGCCCGCGGCGTCGCGCACGCGCGTGGAAACCGTGATGGACACCTTGCGCGCGCGGATCGCGAGCCGCGCGCTGATGCCCGGTGCGCGCGTACCGTCGATCCGGATGATGGCCGACGGGCTGGGCGTGTCGAAATCGACCGTCGTCGATGCATACGAGCGGCTCGCGAGCGAAGGCGTGCTCGTCGCGCGGCGCGGCTCGGGCTTCTACGTGTCGGGGCACGCGCCGCCGCTCGCGCTCGCCGATCTCGGCCCGCGTCTCGATCGCGAGCTCGATCCGTTGTGGCTGTCGCGCCAGTCGCTCGAGGCCGCGCCGACGACCGTGAAGCCCGGCTGCGGATGGCTGCCGCCGTCGTGGCTGCCGGACGAGAGCCTGCGCCGCGCGCTGCGCGCCGTGTCGCGCGACGAATCCGACGCGCTGACCGATTACGCGACGCCGCTCGGCCTGCCCGCGCTGCGCCAGCAGCTCGCCTGGCGGCTCGCGCAGCACGGCGTCCACGCGGAACCCGCGCAGATCATGCTGACCGACGGCGGCACGCATGCGCTCGACCTCGTGTGCCGCCTGCTGCTGGAGCCGGGCGACACGGTCGTGCTCGACGATCCGTGCTACTTCAACTTCCAGGCGCTGCTGCGCGCGCATCGCGCGCGGATCGTCAGCGTCCCGTACACGCCGAACGGGCCCGATCTCGCGCGCTTCGAGCAGGTGCTGGCCGAGCACCGGCCGCGCCTGTACATCACCAACGCGGCGCTGCACAACCCGACCGGCGCGACGCTCGCGCCGCCCGTCGCGCACCGCCTGCTGACGCTCGCGGCCGAGCACGGCCTGCTGATCGTCGAGGACGACATCTTCGCGGATTTCGAGAGCACGCCCGCGCCGCGCCTCGCGGCCTTCGACGGGCTGTCGCGCGTCGTGTCGATCGGCAGCTTCTCGAAGACGCTGTCGGCCGCGGTCCGCTGCGGCTACGTCGCAGCGCGCCCGGAATGGATCGATGCGCTCGTCGACCTGAAGCTCGCGACGTCGTTCGGCCATGCGCAGATCGGCGCGAACGTCGTGCACCGGCTGCTCGTCGACGGCACGTACCGGCGCCATCTCGACAGCCTGCGCGCGCGTCTCGCGGATGCAATGGGCGAGACGATCCGGCGCCTCGCACGCGCGGGCCTCGGGATCTGGACGGAGCCGCGCGGCGGCCTGTTCGTGTGGGCGGAGTTGCCCGACGGGCTCGACGCCGCGCGTGTCGCACGCCATGCGCTCGATCACGATGTGGTGCTCGCGCCGGGCAACGTGTTCAGTGCGTCGCACGGCGCGACCTCGTTCATGCGCTTCAACGTGTCGCGCTGCAAGGGCCCAGCGGTGTTCGATGCGCTGGCGCGGGCGATGGAGGCGGTGCGGGCGGCGGACACGGCGGGGCACGTGCTCGCCCGCGAATCGTGACGGCAGGCGAGCGCGCTCGATGGTTTCGATGAAGGCGACATCAATTTCGTGTCGGCGCCTGCGAACGTACTGACGGGAGAAGTCGACGCAGACGCGGTGCCGTGCACGCCCGTCGCCCACACCACCTGAACGCGAACGACGCGGCGGGATACCCCGCCGCCCGCGTCACACCTCCCCTGCGTGCGCCCTCGCCCGCACCTCGGCAAACGACGTATCGACGAGCAGGCGCCCCGTATCGAACACCGTCTCGAGCGCCTCTTCCCACTCGCCTTCCAGCATCCGGTCGTCCCACGCAACCGGCAGCGTCGTCGTCCGATAGTCGCCGGTTCGATCATTGCGCAGCAGCGTGAGCCGCCCTTTCTTCGAGCGCTTGCCCAGATCGGTGACCGGATCCTTGCGAACGTCGTGCCACTCCCCGCCGCGCCGGATCGCCGAGCACTTCATCGCAAAGCGCTGCGTATCGCGGTTCACCTGTTGCAGCAGCGCGCCGCCCATGCCGAACACCACATTGCCGGCCGCGTAACCCGCGTCGTCGAGCGCGGAAAGGATCGCTTCGATCGACAGCTCGTCGACACCATCGCCCTGGATCACGCGCACGCGGTTCAGCACGCGCCGCCCCTTGCCGTTCACGGTCGAGCCGAACGACGCGTCCAGCGCACGCACGGTCTGCAGCACGATCTTCACGGGGTCGCCCGAATCGGGACGCACGACCAGCGTCGCGCCCGAATCGAGCACGGCCTGCCGAAGCTCGCCGCCCCACAGGTCGAGTGCGGCGAACAGATCGTAGGAGTCCGACACGACCGACACGATCGCGCCGGGCAAGCCGAAGCGCGCAATCATGTTCCGGTACGCGTCGGCCTCGCCTTCGCGCCCCCACGACGTGATCGTGCTGTGCTCCGCCGCCGGCACCGAGTACGCGGCCATCGGCTCGCGATAGAAGCGGTTCGCGGCCAGCACGCCGAGCACCGTGTCCGAGCCCATGAAGTTCACGAGGTGCGCCGCGCCGCCGATCGCGGCCGACTCCGCGCTCGACACGCCGCGCGCGCCGAAGTCGTGCAGCTTGAACGGCAGTTGCGCGAGGTCGTCGTCGGTCTTTTCGAGGAAGCGGCGGATCGTCTGCCGCAGGTGCCAGCTGCGCGTCGCGACCGTCACCGGATACCAGACGCGCAGCAGCATCGTCTCGAGATACGACGCGAGCCAGAACACCTGCGGGTCGTCGCATTCGACCGTCATCAGCACGTTGTGCACCGGCACGACCGAACCCTCCGGCACCGCGCGGATCTTCACCGGCAGATAACCGTCGTAGCGTTCGACGATATAACGCCAGCCTGCTTCGTTGAACGGTTCGCCGTGCACCGTGAAGAAATCGCGCGCCTCGTCGATCATCGCGTGCGTGATCGGCTTGCACAGATATTCCTTCAGCAACATCTGCAATCCGAAGAACACCGTGCGGTCGTAGCGGCCGCCACGCGATTCGACGTACGAGAACATCGCCTGCGCGTCGGGCGGATATTGCAGGAAGTGGGAAGCCTTGTACGAATCCGTGTTGAGGATCGGATTGGCAAGAACCGCGGCAAAGCCGCCGAGATCGTTTTGCATGGCTAGAGCTCCTCTAGGCCGTTGAAGTGCCGCCGCGTCTGTCGCGGCGGACCGGAATGCGGGGAATCAGCGGATCACAGCTTCCCCAGGAAGTGGTACGCGATGTCGAAGTGATCCTCGAACATCACGTTGCGCATCTGCGCGAATTCGTTCAGCGGCACCCAGCGCGCCTTGTCGGCGTCGTCGCTGCCCTTCACGCGCGGCAGCTCGCCGGTCGGGAAATTGAACAGGCACGCGTGCGTGATCGTGCGGCCGCGCAACGAGCGCGTCGGGTGATCGAACACCTGGCGATCCTTGATCGAGCCGCGCAGCACGGGCTCCGGCAGCTTCAGGCCGGTCTCCTCGCGCAGCTCGCGGATGCAGGCCGCGTCGAGCCGCTCGTCCTGGTTCACGAACCCGCCCGGCAGCGCCCACAGGCCGCGGCCGGGTTCGCTGCGGCGGCGCACCAGCAGGATATGGCCCGAGTGCACGACCACCGCGTCGACCGTCACGAACGTGACCGGATACGGGGCGGCCGCCCACGCCTTGCGATACGCGGCGATGAATTCGGCTTCCGACTTCAGCTGCGCGAATTCCGGCTGCGTGCGGAAACGCTCGAGCCAGCCGAACACGGGTTCCGGCACGGCCCATTGCACGAAGCTGTTGGGGCGTTCGGCGAAATACTGGTCGCGGATCTCGGTGGCGGAAATGTCTTCCGTCGCGTCGACGTCGACGAGCTCCCATTGCGGGAACATCCGCAGGTAATACGATGTGGCGTCCTTCTCGTGGCCGATCAGCCCGACCTTGCGCTGCGCGACGTCGCCGAGCGCGGACGCGACGGCGTCCTGCACCCAGCGCACCCAGTCGCCGTCGTTGTAGGTCGAATCCTGCAACGGCGCGATCGTCACGCGGTCGCGCTCGGACGCGTCGAGCAGCGAAGCCAGCATCTGGCGGCGCTCGTCGAACGAGAATGGATCCTTGATGGTGCGGGGCTTGTCGGTCGACCCGATCAGCACGCACACGCGCTCGGCCCGACTCAGTGCCGACTTCAGCACGTTCAGGTGACCACGATGCGGAGGCTGGAAACGACCAATGAAAACGAGCGCGTCGAAGCGCCGGTTCTGTTGCGTACTCATGAGGCTCCCTCAAGAGATTGAAACGCTTCGGGTCTTTCCCGAAGGGTTGGTGTGAATCCTAGGGGAAATCCCGGAGGGCGTCAATCGAGCCCTTGCTCGACTTGACGAAGTATGAAGAAATGCTCCGAATCGGCGGGTTACACTCGGTTCCATCCCAATCCGCGCCATTGCACCCGCCATCATGAGGATCTCAGTCAGCCGGACCGTCGGCGTCGATCGCAGGCGCCTCTTCACGTGGTCGCAGGATTACGCGCGGCGGCTCGTGTGGGACAGCTTCCTCACCGATGCCTATCTGCTCGACGGCATGACGGCCGACGTCGGCGTCGATGCGTTCTGCCGCAGCCAGTCGGGCGCGACGATGGTGTCGCGCTACATCTCGTACCGTCCGCCGCAGGTCGCGGCCGTCGAAATGGTCGACGGCCCGAAAGTGCTCGAACGCTTCAGCGGCAGCTGGAACTTCACCGAGCACACGCCCGGCACGACCGAGGTGAAATTCACGTACCACTTCCGCGCCCAGCCGGCCTGGCTGCGCTGGCTGCTCGAACCGCTGATCGGCGCGTTCTATCTCGTGCAGACGCGCCGGCGTCTCGATTCGTTCAAGCGCTGGGCTGAAGCGGAAGCGCTGCCGCACTGACCGGCGAGCGCGGGCCGCACGGCCCGGCGTGTCTGCCCCCCGCCTGCCGAACGCATTCGAACGCGCCGTCGCCTCACCGCCACGCGCTCATCGCGCATTTGCCAGATTCGCCGAACCCGTGGAAACTACGGGCGGCCGTCACCCTGACGGCGCGCCCCGACCGAGAGAACGGGGCCCCCTCCCTGAAACGGCTTCGACACGAACATAATCCGATGAGCCTGATATCCCGATTCTTTGGCCGCAAGGAAGTACCCGAAAACCCCGTCGCGCTGGCCGCGGCACCCGACGTCGAGAATCCGCTGAGCGTGGCGGTCGTCTTCGACGGCCCGCTGCAGGTCGATATCGCCGCGCTGACGGCCGCACTGCGCGCGTACCACCCGAGCATGAAGCAGGCGCGCGTCGAAACCGAGCCGACGCTCTCGCAGGTGTTCGGGCTCGCCGGCTGGGGCAACCACGTCATCCGGCTCGTCGGCTTCGATGCGCCCTATCCGTCCGACGCGCTGGAAGCGTGCGTCGCGCCCGCCCACTACGGGCAGGACCTGAAACAGCAGGTGCGCGCGAGCCGCAGCCACGTGATCCTCTACTACGCGGGGCACGAAACGAATCCGCTCGACCAGTACGTCGCACTGGCGGCCGTCGCCGGCGCGCTGGCCGAACAGAACGGCCTCGCAGTGCTGAACGAGCACGCGCACACGTCGCTGCCCGCGGGCGTTTTCAACGCGAAGGAACTCGGCGACGAAAGCCTCGAAGTGCTGCGAAATATCCCGCTGAACCTGTTCTTCTGCGGCTTCGTGAAATACGAGGTCGAAGGCGTCCAAGGCGTATGGATGCGCACCTATGGCGCCGACGTGTTCGGCCTCCCGGATTTCGCCGCGCTCGCGGAAGGTCATCACGAAGGCGAGCGTTATTCGGGCATCTTCAACAGCGTGATGCATTACCTGCTGGAAAGCGGCGCGCGCATGCATGCGGGCGAAACGATGCAGGTCGGCGCGGAAACGTTCATGAAGCTGCGTGAACCGCTCGAGCACGAGTACTACCTGCGGGGGCCCGCGCCGGTGCTGGTGGCCGAGCTGATCTCGGCGGACGAAATCAATCGCTGATTTCGCCCCGTCGTATCCCGCTGCATGGCGCACGGGTTCAACGCTTCGCGAACCGCGTGCGCCGTTGCGTCACCTGACGGCGGCATGACAGCCGCCGTTCGAACCCGTTGAGGAGTCGCCCGTGTTCGGCATCCGCCCCGGTCTCGCGCTGGCCGCCATCGGCCTCTCGTTGTCGGCCCATGCCGACGGCATCCAATGCGCACGTGCGACGACGCGCACCGAGCACCTGATCTGCGCCGACGAGGCACTCATGTCGGCCGACAGCGCATTGTCGAACGCGTACTACGATGCAGTCGGCATCGCCGCCGATCAGCAGGCCGTGATCCGGTCGCAACGCGCATGGCTCACGCAGCGCGATGCCTGCGCCGACGCTGCCTGCATCGCCACCGCGTACCGTGATCGCACGGCAGCGCTGAAGCAGGTGAAACACGCGGGCTGGAAGACCTACCACGACCCGGCGCTCGGCATCTCGTTCGAATACCTCGCGAACCGGCAGGTGAAGAAGCCGTGCCCGGAAGGCGGCAGCGACCATTGCGTCGCGATCGTCGGCCGCAACATGACCTATAGCAGCAGGTTCATCTCGTTCGAGATCGTCGACGGCGCGCTGGAGCCGGTCGCGGAAAAGGAAGCGGGATTCGTGAAGCAGGATGACGGCAAATGGGTGACGTCGTACGGCCCCGGCATCCCGCAGGAAGTCGAGCGCATCTCCGGTCCCGGCTGGCACGGCATGAGCGCGACGATCATGTGCCGCATCAGCGATCCGAAAACCGGCTTTTACTCGGCAGCCGGCGAATGCTACTGGGCCGTGCTGAGCAACGGCAAGCGCTCGGCCGTCGCGGGGACGCAGGGCTTCGTCGGCACCGACGACGCGACGCTGCACAGTGTGTCGACGTTCCGGTTCGATCGTTAGCGGCCGGAGCGTCACGGTGTCCGGCATCCCGGATACGACTCGCCGGGCAGCGATGCGTCATCTCGATGACGTCCCGGCAGCATGTCGCCACCGCCGGCCATGATGAAATCACCTTTTCCGCCCCGATTCGCGACGGCCGCGGCACCCGCCGCGCCGCCCGGACCAACTTCGCACTAACGGGCGCCGTCACGGCGCAACGGGAACGTCTGCGCACCGGCGTCGCGGCGCAACGTCACCTCCATGCCGGTCAGCCATCCTGACGATTTCAGGATCGGGCGCGCCACCGCATACAGCCGGTCGGCGCTGGCGCCGTACAGGTACAGATACCCGTCGTTGCCGTCGCGATGCAGCTCGGTCTCGCCCAGTTCGCCGACCCCTGCCCGCTTCACCGCGCGATCCAGCCGTTGCTCCAGCGCATGAAGGCGCGCCGTGTCCTTCTCGTCGTAGTCGAAGTGCACCATCACGACCGGACTGGGTGCCTTCGGCTGCACATCCGCGGCAGCATGGCCGGCGAGCAGTGCCCAGCCGAGCAACGCGAAGAATCGGATGCTGTTTTGCATTTCGGCGACGAGAGTCGAACAACCGCTCACGTCGCCGCACCGCCGCGCGCAACCTGCTGCCGGACTTGCGCCTGCGTGCCGAGCGCAGCGGCAATCGCATCGACCGCCTCGGCCGCACGCGCCGCGCCGCACATGAACGCGTCGACGGCCGCGAAGCGATGCTCGGGCCACGTATGGATCGTGATGTGCGATTCGGCGAGCAGCACGACACCCGTCACGCCGTGCTCGCCGCCGAAATGATGGAAATGCGCGCCGATCACGCGCGCGCCCGCCTGCCGCGCCGCTTCGGTGAGCAGCGTCTCGAGCCGTGCGGCGTCGCGCAGCAATGCCGCGTCGATGCCGGCCAGGTCGGCCAGCACGTGCGAGCCGAACGTCGCGCGCGGCGGCGCGATCCCGTCGCGCGCGGTCATTTGTGCGACCCGTACGACGAGTAGCCGCTGCGGGCCGACGAACTGCCCCAGCCACCGCCGCCCGAACCGCTGCCGCCGATCGATGCGCAGCTGAACAGCGTGACGACGATCAGGCCGTAGACACCGTAGAGGATGTACCGGATCACGCGTTGCCCCCGTCCGACGCGAAGCTCTTCCACAGCCATTCAGGCAGCCACAGCACCAGCAGGCCGACCAGCACGTAAACGGAGCGGCCGCTGAACGAGAACAGCGAGCCCATGTTCAGGATCACGAGCAGCGCGCTGAACACGAGCGGCAGCGGCGCGAAACTGTGCGGGCCTTTCCGGCCGAACAGGCCGGTCGACGCGGTGGCACCCGTTGCCGCCGCAGCAGCTGCCGTCGCGAGCGCCGGCGTGCCGAAGCGTTCGGCGAGCGTGCTGCCCGACAGCGGCCGCGCGCGCGACCAGACGATCTCCGCGTCGCTGCGCTCGCGCGTCAGCTTGTCCTTCTGCCAGCCATAGTCGATGATCGACGTGCGATCGCCGACCTGCACGCGCCAGTTGAACGCGCCGACCACGTAGACGACCTCCGAGTCGTATTCCTCACGCAGGCGGTAGGTCTTGCCGCCGTCGGTCACGTCGGACTCGCTGCCGATCGTCGGCCACTGGTCGAGCACCTGCACACGCTCCCAGCGCCCTTCGCTCTGCACGAGCCACAGGAAACGGCGCTTCGGGTTCAGCAGCAGGTATTCGTCCCACGTCTCTTCGTCGCCCGGCACGCGGCAACGCATCATCCCGATCACCGTGTACTTCACGCCGTCGAACGTGCCGATCGCGCCGAGTTCCAGCGCCCCCTTCACCGCTTCGAGCTTGCGCTGCGCCGCGAACACGGTCTGCTGCTCGGCCGTGCACTGCACGCCCGCATGGCAACTGCCGCACACCACGTAGTCGGCCAGGTTCGGCGCATACGACAGCGGCGCGCCGCAGCTCGGGCACGCGAACGGCACCATCTCCGCACCGCGCTTCTCGCGCGTATCGTTGTCGGTATCGCGCAGCCCGGTGAACGCGAGCGCGTCGAACTCCAGCGCTTCGCCCGTATAGACGGCCGGACTCCCGCCGTTCGAATCGGCGTCGGAATAGTCGTACGTCGCGAATGCGTTGCCGGTCCGCAGGTCGACGACGCGCGCCTCCCAGCCGGCATCGACGCGGAACGGCAGCTCGCCGTCGCCGCCCGTGCAGCGCGCGGTACGCACGTCGGACACGAGAAACGCGCGGCCGCCGTGGTCGATCCGCATGCCCGGCTCCAGTGTGCCGAACGCGGGCCACGCGCCGCCGGACGCATCGTCGGGCTCGCGCACCGTCACCGCGTACTGGCCCGACGCATCCGACAGCCAGCCGAACGTGCCGTCGTCGAACACGACATACCACTCGCTCCACACGCCGGCGTCGTAGGTCATCTGGATGCGCCCGAGCACCGTGAACGTGCGCTTGCCGTAGCGCCCGGCCGTGCCGATCTGGATCGGCGACGCATCGTCGAGCACCGTGGCCAGTTCGCCGATCCGCTCGACGTCGGTCCCGCGCTTGAGCAGCGTGCTGCGGCAGAACGCGCAGACGGCCATCACCGCCGCCGCCGAGCGAAACTCGACCGGCGCGCCGCACTGGGGGCACGAGGTACTGAACATGTGCGACGCTTACCGGGTGAGCTTTGCGAGGATCTCGGCCTTCGCGCGCGAATATTCGTCTTCGGTCACGAGGCCCTTGTCGAACAGCGCCTTCAGCTGTTCGAGCCGCTGCACGTAGTCGGTGCCTTCCGCCGGCGCGGCCGCCACCGGCGCTGCAGTGGCCGCGGGCGGTACAGCCGGCGCCGGTTGCGCGGCGCCCGCGATCTGTCCGGCCATCGCCTGCCCGATCGCCGCGCCCGCGGCGAGCCCCGCGCCGACGCCCGCGATGCCGCCCGGGTTCTGCGCGGCGAGCGGAATCGCCTGCGCGGTCTGGTATTGCGTGGCGCGCGCGAGATCGCCGGCCATCCCCGCGCCGATCCGCAGGTCGAGCGCCTTCTGCAGCTCGGCCGGCAGCGACACGCTCTCGACCGCGAACGCGTCGAGCGCGAGACCGTAGCGCGTGAACACAGGCGCCAGCGCGTCGGCGACACGCTGCGACAACAGCGACTGGTTCGCGGCCATGTCGACGAACGGCACGTCGGCCGAGCCGAACGTCGTGCTCATCGCGGTCACGACGAGGTTGCGCAGTTGCTGTTCGACCTCGTCGACCGTGTACTGCGCGCGCGTGCCGCTGACCTCGCGATAGAACGCGGCCGCGTCGACGATCCGGTACGAGTAGATGCCGAACGCGCGCACCTGCACGAAGCCGAATTCGCGGTCGCGGATCGTCACCGGCTGCGCGGTACCCCAGCGGCGGCCGAGCTGCAGCCGCGTGCTGAAGAAATAGACGTCCGACTTGAAAGGCGACTGAAAGAGTTTGTCCCAGTTCTTCAGGTACGTGAGCACCGGCAGCGTATTCGTTTCCAGCGTGTACAGCCCCGGCTGGAACACGTCGGCCACCTTGCCTTCGTTGACGAAGATCGCGACCTGCGTTTCGCGCACGGTCAGCTTGCCGCCGTACTGGATTTCCTGGTCTTCCATCGGATAGCGCCAGGCCAGCACGCCGTCGGTGTCTTCCGTCCATTGCAGGACGTCGATGAACTGCTTGCGGATAAACGATCCCAGACTCATGTCGGTCTCCTCGAAACGCGTGGCGCGTCAGGTCAGGCAGGCGGCATTGATGATGCCGACGACGAGCGACGCGGTGCCCATCAGGCCGCCCATCGCGACGTTGCGATCCTCGATCGCATGATTCATGCCGGGCATCAGGCGCGTCAGCGCCGCATAGGTGATCAGCTGCACGACCATCGCGCCGACGGCCCAGATCACGACTTCGCCGAATGTGGAATTGTGCGCGATGCTGGACGCGAGCGTCAGGCAGAAGCCGATCAGCGCACCGCCGAACGACAGCGTCGCGGCCGCGTTGCCGTCGCGGATCAGCGCCAGTTCGTCGAACGGGGTGACCTTCAGGTACACTGCCGCGAACACAAGAAGCAGCACGAACGCCGACAGTAAATGAACCGCATAGAGATAGGCACTATTCATTCTTTCCCTCGGATTTTGTGCTCGGTTCGCCGCCCCGTCGCCGGCCGGCCCGCGCGGGGCCACCGGACAAAATTCCGCGCCAGTATATCCACATTGCCGAACACTGCACAACGGATGCGCCATGCTGCATAAGCGTGCGCTCGTCCTGTCGATTCTCGTGCTCGCGTCGTGCGGGCTCGGCTACGAACTGATCAGCAGCGCACTGTCGAGCTACCTGCTCGGCGATTCGATCCTGCAGTTCTCGTCGGTGATCGGCAGCTACCTGTTCGCGATGGGGATCGGCTCGTGGCTCGCGAAGTTCGTCGAGGACGACGACGTGCTCGACCGCTTCGTCGATATCGAGTTGCTGGTCGGCCTGCTCGGCGGCGTGTCGGCCGCGCTGCTGTTCGCGGTGTTCGCCTGGCTCGCCGCGCCGTTCCGCGCGGCGCTTTACGCCCTGGTGCTCGCGCTCGGCCTGCTGATCGGGATGGAGATCCCGCTCGTGATGCGCGCGTTCCAGCAGCGTCGCCAGGCATTCCGCCATACCGTCAGCGAAGTGCTGACCTTCGACTATCTCGGCTCGCTCGCCGTGTCGCTGATCTTCCCGCTCGTGCTCGCGCCGCGCCTCGGCCTGCTGCGCACCAGCTTCCTGTTCGGGCTCCTGAACGCCTTCGTCGCCCTGTGGACGACGCACCTGTTCCGCGACGAGATCCGCAACGTGCGCGGCAAGCTGATGCGCGCGTCGCTCGTGATCGGGCTGCTCGTCGCCGGCTTCGTGCTGTCGGACCGCATCACGCACTGGGCCGAACACGGCGTGTACGGCGACGAGACGATCTATTCGGAAACGACACCGTACCAGCGCATCGTGCTCACGCAATGGCACGACGACATGCGGCTGTACCTGAACGGCAACCTGCAGTTCTCGTCGCGCGACGAGCATCGTTATCACGAAGCGCTGATCCACCCGACGATCGAGGCATTGCCGTGGGCGAAGCGCGTGCTCGTGCTCGGCGGCGGCGACGGGCTCGCGGTGCGTGAACTGCTGAAGCACCGCAACCTCGAACAGATCACGCTCGTCGATCTCGACCCCGCGATGACGAAGCTGTTCTCGACGTCCGCCCCGCTCGTCAAGCTGAACCAGGGCTCGCTGAAGGACCCGCGTGTGCACGTGATCAACGACGACGCGATACGCTGGCTCGAATCGAACGCCGACGTGTACGACGCGATCGTGGTCGACTTCCCCGATCCGACCAACTTCGGGCTCGGCCGGCTGTATTCGGTGCCCGTGTTCCGGCTGCTCGCGCGCCACCTGTCGGAGAACGGCTATGCGGTGATCCAGTCGACGTCGCCGTATTTCGCGCCGCACGCGTACTGGACCATCATCGCGACGCTGCACGAAGCGGGGCTCAACACGTGGCCGTACCACTGCTACGTGCCGTCGTTCGGCGACTGGGGCTTCGTGATCACCGGCAAGCGCCGCGATTTCACGGTCCCGACGCACTACTCGGTGCCCACCCGCTGGCTCGACGCGCAGACGGCCGCCGAGATGTTCCACTTCCCGGCCGACATGCCGGCGCTGCCGATGTCGCCGAACGAACTCAACGACCAGCCGCTCGTGCGCCGCTTCGACGACGACTGGAAGCACGTGCTGCGCTGATGGACCGCCGCACGTTCCTCGTCGCGTCGGCCGCCGCATCGCTCGCCGCCTGCGGGCGCACCGGCTGGATCGAGACGACGCCGCGGGTCGGCTACCCCGGCATGCGCGAAGGCCATGCGCTGCGCGACCATGCGACGCTGCCGCCGCCTTCCGGCACGATCGAAACCGACGTCGCGATCCTCGGCGCGGGTGCCGCCGGGCTGTCGTGCGCATGGCAGCTTGCGCGCGCAGGGCACACGCGCTTCACGGTGCTCGCGGGCCCCGAATTCGGCGGCAATGCCGCCGGCGGCCGCTTCGGCGATCTCGGTTATCCCAAGGGCGCGCACTACCTGCCGCTGCCGTCGCTCGAATCCGCGCACCTGCGCGACATGCTCGCCGATCTCCGCGTGATCGAATCCGCGCCGTTCTCCGCACGCCCTGTGTACGACGAACGCGCGCTCGTGCATGCGCCCGACGAACGGCTCTTCATCGCCGGCCAGTGGCAGGACGGCATCGTGCCGACCGCCGGCCTCGGCGCAGACGAACTCGCGCAACAGGCGAAGTTCTTCGCCTACACCGACGGGCTGCGCACCGCGCGCGGCGCCGATGGCCGCAAGGTGTTCTGCATCCCGATCGCCGAATCGTCGCGCGACCCGCGCTGGCGTGCGCTGGACCGGCGCTCGTTCCGCCAGTGGCTGCTCGACGAAGGCTACACGGCGAAGGCGTTGCACTGGTACCTGAACTACTGCTGCCGCGACGACTATGGCGCCGGGTACGAGCGCGTGTCCGCGTGGGCCGGCCTGCACTACTTCTCGTCGCGCGGCGGCCACGCGGGCGATGCGAGCGACGGCGCGGTGCTGACCTGGCCCGACGGGCTGCACACGATGGTGACGAAGCTGAGCGATTCGATCACCGCGCGCACCGGTTCCGGCGCGTGGTCGCGCGACGGCTTCGCGGTGCGCGCGACCGAACACGCGGGCGGCGTCGACGTGCTGTGCGCGCGCGTCGGCAACGACGGTGCGCTGTCGACGTTCATGCTGAAGGCGCGGCGCGTCGTGAGCGCGATGCCGCTGTTCGTCGCGGCGCGCGTGTTTCCGCAGCTCGGCGCATACGGCTTCGACCCCGCGCGCGACCTGCCGCCGCGCGCGCCGTGGCTCGTGTCCAACTTCCTGCTCGACGGCATGCCGGCCGAGGAAGCGGGCGTGCCGCTCGCGTGGGACAACGTCGTCTACGACGGCGCGGCGCTCGGTTATGTCGTGTCGACGCACCAGCTGATCCGGATGTCGCCGCCGACGCGTTCGGTGTTCTCCGCCTATCAGGCGTTGAGTACGCAAACGCCGGACGACACGCGCCGCTGGCTTGCCCAGGCCAGGCCCGATGCGTTGCGCGAACAGGCGGCGATCGACCTGCAGGCCGTCTACGGACGCGAACTCTGGAAGCACGCGACGGCGCTCGAGATTACCGTGCGCGGTCATGCGATGGCGACGCCCGACGTCGGCTTCCTGAGCCGGCCGAGGCTGCTCGCGCTGCGCGAGGCCGACGGCCCCGTCGTGTTCGCGCATGCGGACCTGTCCGGGCTGTCGCTGTTCGAGGAAGCGTCGTACTGGGGCATGCTCGCCGCCCGGCGCGTGCTGGCCTGACCGCCGTCATCCGTCATTGCGGCGGCGCCGCCAGCCGCTATAATCGCGCGACATTCCGACTGCATTGAGCAGGCCGACGGTGCCGTGCCGTCCGACGCGCCGTATGCCCTCCTCGACAACAACAATGACGAACCGAACCATCCGACGCCTTCGCCCGTTCGTGCGCGCCGCCGCGCGCGTGCTCGCGTGCGCCCCGCTGCTCGGCGCGCCACTGGCGCTGCATGCCGCCGACACCGTCGGCACGCCCGTTGCCGCCTCCGGGCGCTACATCGTTGTCGACACCGGCCATACGCCCGCTCACCCGGGCTCCACCGGCGCGAGCGGCCGCGTCGAATACCTGTACAACCTCGACCTGTCCGCGGCGGTCGCCGAAAAACTCGCCGCGCATGGCGACCGCGTGCTGCGCACGTCGGCCGACGGCCGCGAGATCTCGCTCGACCAGCGCTCGACCCAGGCGCCCGACGCGAACCTGTTCGTGTCGATCCATCACGACTCGATGCAGCAGCAGTTCATCGACGCGGGCCGGCAACGCGAATTCCGCGGCTTCTCGGTGTTCGTGTCGGAACGCAATCCGCACTATGCGGAAAGCCTGCGTTGCGCGAAGGCGATCGCCGAGCGGCTGGTCGCGGCCGGCGAACGGCCGTCGCTGTATCACGCGCAGCCGATCCGCGGCGAGAACCGCCCGCTGATCGATCCGGCACTCGGCATTCACCGCTTCGACGATCTCGTCGTGCTGCGCACCGCGCCGATTCCGGCGGTGCTCGTCGAGGCCGGCGTGATCGTCAACCCGGACGAGGAAGCACGGCTTGCGCGTCGAGAGACGATCCAGAAGCTGTCCGCCGCGATCGCGGGCGGGATCAACGCGTGCACCGCGCCGCAATAAACGATGAAATCGCCCATCGGGCCCAACGGTTTTCACCCAGTCAGGAGCATCACCATGAAAATGAAGAATCTGCTCGCATCCTGCGCACTGCTCGCGCTTGCCGTTCCGTTCGCCGCGCACGCGGCCGGCTGCGGGAAGCCACGCAGCGCGTTCGACCAGGTGTACTGCACCAGCACGCAGTTCTCTCAGTCCGATCGCGATCTGAACGACGAATACGGCCGCCTGCGCAAGCAACTGAGCGGCGACCAGCAGGCCGCGCTGAAGGCCGGCCAGCTCGCATGGCTGAAGCAACGCGATGCGCAGTGCAGCGAAACGCGCAACAACAGCTACCTCGTGGATATCCAGTGCGCGAACGACATGACGCAGTCGCGGCTGTCGTTCCTGCGCGAGCGTGAGCGCGAGTGCTCGAGCACGGGTTGCGTGACGTCCAGGCTCGGCGAGTAAGCTCGCCGGACGCGGTGTGCCGCCGTGCAGGTCGCGGCACGCCGCCTTCGAAAGACACGACGATGCGGCACGAATTCTCCGAAGTCCTCAACGACCTGATCGACTGTTTCCTCGTCGGCGATCTTCTGCTGCTGAAGCGCTACAAGGAAACCCATCGGCTGCCGGACAACGTCGCGTCCGAGTTCACGACCGGCGACAGCGGCGACAACGCCGTGCTCGAAGGCGTCGTCATTCCGCTGGCCGGTATCGAGAACCATCCGTATACGGTCATCTTCACGCTGGACGACGACACGCCCGAACTGCTGAAGGCCGGAAGCCGCCTGCAGCATCGGCGCGGCGGATACGTGCTGCGCGTCGAACACCGTTCGGTGATGCTTTACACGTGGCGCATTCTCGAGCGCTTCAACGACGAATCGGTGAACGCGCTGCTTGCGCGTTATCGCGAACCGGGCCGGCCCGTGATCGACCTCGACAACGGCTGGTACGACGTCGAAGTCCTCGGTGGCGAAGTGCCGCGCGACGGCTGGTACGAACCCGCGTTCGAGTTCGTGCTGAAGCGGACCGATACGCCCGGCGACGCGTCGCAAGTGGACCTCGGCTACCGTTTCGCGATCGACGGCGGCCTGGATCCGGCGGAATGAATCCCGCGCGCGGCAACGCGGCAAACGGCACACGATTCGACGAGGCACGCATGACACCGAACACGACGACGATCGACATCCGCACGGCCACCTCCGCCGACGCGCCGGCCATCGCCGGCATCCACGTCGCAGCGTGGCAGGCGACCTACACGGACATCATGCCGGCGGCGTTCCTCGCCGGCCTGTCGGTCGAGAAACGCACGGCCTCGTGGCGCTGTGCGTTCGACGCCGGGCGGCCGCACGTCGCACTCGCGGTGTCGGTCGCGGACAACACGCCGGCAGGCTGGATCGCCTATGGTCCGACACGCGACACCGACAAGGATCGTGCGTGGGGAGAAATCGAAGCGATCTATCTGCACCCGTCGTATTGCGGCCAGGGAATCGGCGCGGCGCTGGTCAACCATGCATGCCGGTCGTTGCACGACCTGGGCCATGCGTGGGTATCGCTGTGGGTCTTGCTCAAGAACCGTCGGGCCAGGGCGTTCTACGAACGCGAAGGCTTCGTCGCCGAAGACGACATCAAGACGTTCGAGATCGACGGGACGCCGATCGAGGAGGTGCGTTACTGGCGCGCGTTACCGAAGCGATCGCGTTGACGGTTTCGCCTCCTCCACCGCCAACCGCGCCTGCATCATCTGCAGCAACTCGCGGATCTTCGCGTTGACCGAATTCCGGCTCGCATAAGCGGCAAGCAGTTCCAGCGGCGCAGGCGCCATCTCCAGCGGCACGCGTACCAGCCGCCCCTCGGTCAGCTCGACCGCGCACGCGCGCTCGACGAGAATCGCGAAGCCGATCCCGTTCACCGCGGCCAACCCAGCCATCTCGCCGCTGTTGACGCGATACCGGCTCGCCACGGAAATCTTGTGAATCCTCCCGTCACCGTCGGCGAACTGCCACGGCTGCCCTTTCAGCGTGCTCAACGTCGTGATGCACGGCAGTTGCCCGAGCTGTTCCGTCCGGGTCGGCAACCCGACCCGCGCGACGAGCGACGGCGCAGCCACGACGACGCTCGGCAAACTCACGAGCGGCCTGACGACGAACGTGCTGTCGTCCAGCCTCCCGCGATTGACGATGATCGACAGGTCGATATCGTCGCGCAGCGTCGACACACCGGCGAGGCTGGTATCGCAGTCGATTTCGACGCGCGGGTGACGGCTCGCGAATTCCGCGACGATCGGCCCGAGCATGCGCGGCCCGATTTCGCCGGGCACGCAGAGCTTCAGCACGCCGCGCAGCTCCGTCTGCTGCGACGTCAGTTCGGATTCGGCCTGCGTCAGCGCATCGAGCATCGGTCGCGCGCGCTCGTGCAGCAAACGCCCGGCCTCGGTCATGCGCAAGTGCCGCGTACTGCGCTCGAGCAGGCGCACGCCGAGCCTCGACTCCAGTTGCGCCACGTGACGGCTCACGTTGGAACCCGGCATCTCGAGCACGCGCGCGGCGCCGGCGAAGCTGCCTTCGTCGACGACCGACACGAACACACGCACCGCATTCAGATCCAGCTTGCTCCGCATCATTAGCCCATTTCAGGTATCAAAGCGTGCCGATTTTCACGGCTTATCCCGCCGGAGACCATAATTTACGATGCTCATCCCGTCAATGCGACGCCGATGCGCAACTCCGCGACCCGGCGAGCACGCGTACGACACAAGGAAGGAGCACGATGGAAATCGCCATTCTGGGCGCCGGCGTTGCCGGCATGAGCACCGCACTCGCACTCGCCGGGCGCGGCCACCGGATCCGGTTGTACGAACGCCGGCCATCGGAATCGACGATGGGCGCGGGCGTCGTGCTGTGGCCGAATGCCGGCTTCGTGCTCGAGCAACTCGGCCTGCTGCCGGACATCGTCGAGGTTGGCGGCCACCTGCACGCGATGCGGCGCATCGACCGGCACGGCACCGCGCTCAAGGCTACCGATATCCGCGAACTCGACCGCCGCATGGGTTTCCCGACGTATTCGATCCTGCGGCGCGACCTGCAGGCCGTGCTGGCACGGCACCTCGCCGCGCGCGGCATCGACGTCCGCTTCGGCCACGGTGCGACGGCCATCGATACCGGAACGGACGACCGCGCCGTCGTTCGCTTCGACAACGGAACGACGATCGCCCCCGATCTCGTGATCGGCGCCGACGGCCGCATGAACTCCGTCGCGCGACACTACGTGGTCGGTCACAACGCGCCCGTCTACCAGGGATTCGTCAACTGGATCGGTATCGCGCAAAGTGATGTGCCGCTGGTCGACGAGGTGTCGGTATTCGACTATTGGGGCGTGCGCGAGCGCTTCGGCATCGTCGCGCTCGACCGGCATCGGATGTATTGGGCGGCGGCATGGCCCGAAGCCGATCCGGACGAGGTGACGGAAAGCGATCCCGCGGCGATGCTGGAACGGCGCTTCGCCGCGTGGCCGGCACCCGTCGCGAACGCGATACGTGCGACACCGTCGGACGCGATCACGAAGATCCGCGTGCACGACCTCGATCCGGTCGACGTGTGGCATCGCGGCAACGTGCTGATGATCGGCGATGCCGCTCACGCCCCGCTACCGACGTCCGGACAAGGCGCTTGCCAGGCGCTCGAGGACGCGTGGCATCTCGCCCGTTGTCTCGACGAGCACGGAGCAGGCAACGAGAGCGACCTCGATGCGGCGCTCTCGTCTTTCACGCTGCGGCGCCGCCCGAAAACAGCGGCGATCACCGAGCGTGCACGCGATTTCGCGCACCTGCTGTTCGACGACCGCGTGGACGAAAGCGCTCGACACCAGATCGATCCGGTCGCGGAAATCGAGGCCCTGACAAACGCGTGGGGCGCGCACCTGCCGATGGAGCAGATGCGCGGACGATAAGACGCGCGCGCGGCAGCGTCCGCTCACAAGAACCACCGATACTCCCGCGCGCCGATTTCATTGCGAAAATCCAGCTCCTCCTGCCGCTTGTTCTCGCAATACACCATCACGAACTCGCTGCCGAGCCCTTCGCGCACGGCCGGATGATCCTGCATCGCCGCGACGGCCGACAGCATCTCCTTCGGGAAATCGATCCCGCTGCCGCGATCCTCGTTGAGCGGCGCGATCGGCTCGATCCGTGCATCGAGCCCATGCTCCATCCCGGTGAGAATCGCGGCGAGCACCAGATACGGGTTCGCGTCCGCGCTCGCGAGCCGGTGCTCGATCCGCAGGTTGCGCGCATCCGACTCGGGAATCCGGATGCACGCATCGCGATCCTCGAAGCCCCAGCTCGCGCGGCTCGCCGCATTCACCATCGATCCGTAGCGCCGGAACGCGTTGTGATTCGGCGCGAACACGGGCATGCAGTGCGGCAGCACCGCGAGGCATCCGGCCACCGCGTGCCGCAGCGGCCGCTGCCCGTCCGCCGCGAGCAGGTTGCGCCCGGCATCGTCGTAGAGGCTCACGTGCACGTGCATCCCGCTGCCCGGCGCATGCAGGTACGGCTTGCCCATGAAGCTCGCGCGATAGCCGTGCTTCAACGCGACGCCGCGCGTGCTGCGGCAGAACAGCGCCGACCAGTCGGCCGCGCGCAACGCATCGTCGGTGTGGCCGAAATTGATCTCGAACTGGCCGGGACCGAGTTCGGCCGTGATCACCGTCGCGTCGACGCCCTGCTCGCGCGCGGCCTCGACCATCTCGTGCAGCACGTCGGAGAAGCGCGACAGGCGCTCGATATGCATGTTGGGCTGATCGTCGCGATCGTCGCTCAGGCGGTCGCGCGGATATTGCGGCATCCCTTCCGCGAGCTGCGCGGCGAACAGGTAGAACTCGAGCTCGAATGCGACGACCGGCCGGATGCCGCGCGCCGCGAAACGCCGCAGCACGCGCGCGAGCACCTCGCGCGGCTCGAACTCGATCGGCGAATCGGTGCCGTCGGAGCTGATCAGCATTTGCGCGAGCGGCTGCCGCTCCCAGCGCACGGGCTTCAGCGTGCCGGGAATCAGCCGGCGCGGCGCGTCCGGGTCGCCGTCGTTGAAGCAGTAGTCGCCGATCTTGTAGAGGCCGCCCTGCGTGCCGAGCAGCACGCAATTCTGCGGCAGCTTCAGCAACGAGCCCGACGCGACCTTTTCGAGCGCGTCGATCGGGTAGCGCTTGCCGTAGAAATGCCCGGGCAGGTCGAGGCAGATCAGGTCGACATAACGGATCTCGGGGTGCGCCTGCCGGAATGCGCGGACTTCACCGACCAGCGCGGGAACGACGTCAGCCATGTCTCATCCTTTCCATGTCTTGTATGGCGGTGCCGCAGCGCGGCGAACCGGATTCACGCGCATGCATCACGTCGCATGCATCATCTCGATCAGTACTGCAAACAGGCTGCTTGGCGGGGCGGCCCGTCATGCCGCCCGCCCCGCCGACCACTCAGGTGAATACCCAGATCACGCGCGTCGGCACGTCGGTCAGGTTGGCATAACGGAAGCGCTTGTGCGCGGGAAGCTGGAATGCGTCGTTCGGGCCGAGCGTGACAGGTGTGTCGTCGCCGTCGATCCAGATCGTCAGTTCTCCTTCGAGCACGAAACCGCCCTGCTCGTCGCTGTCGTCGACGGGCCGCTCGCCGCTGCTCGCGCCCGGCGCGAGATGGCTTTCGAGGATCGAGAAGCGCGAGCGCATGTTCGGCGACACGAGGATGTCGGTAATGCCGGCCGCGTAATACACGGTGCGCCGCTCGTCGGGCCGCGTGACCCACGGCACGCTGCGCGGCTTGCTCAGGCTGTAGAAATAAGTGGTCGGCACGCCGAGCGCCTCGCCGATCGCGGTGAGATCCGCGACCGTCGGGCGCGACAGCCCGCGCTCGACCTGCGACAGAAAGCCGACCGAGCGGCCGATCCGTTCCGCGAGATCGTTGAGCGTGACCTTGCGATGCTTGCGCAGGTCGCGGATCAGGATCGCCAGGCTTTCTATCTCTTCCTGTTCGTTCATGGTGGGTTCCGGTGCAGTCAAACGGTATCGCGCAGACGGTACCAGGCCTTGCCGACCGCTTCCAGCGGCGCGGCGAGCCGGTCGCCGCCGGGGAAGCGCGGGTTGCGGATGCGCTGGTACTGCGCAAGCAGGCGTTCGTCGCCGAGCACGGCGTCGGCCACCGCGCGCGCACCCGCGAGCGTCGGCAGCACGCCGTGCCCCGAAAAGCCCTGCAGCCAGAAACGCTGCCCGAGGCGGCCGATGTCCGGCGTGCGGCGCATGCTGATGTCGATATGGCCGCCCCACGCGTAATCGAGCGGCACGCCGGCCAGCTGCGGAAACACGCGTTCGAGGTGCGGGCGCGTGGCCGCCGCGATATCGGCCGGAATGCCGCCGAGATACGTGCAGCCGCCGCCGAACAGCAGCCGGTTGTCGGGGCTCAGCCGGAAATAGTCGGGCACGAACTGGTTGTCGATCACGCAGCTGTTCCGCGGCAGCAGCGAACGCGCGACGTCGGGCGCGAGCGGCGCAGTCGCGACCTGGTACGTACCGACCGGCAGCAGCCGGCGCGCGAGGTCGCGATCGAGCCGGTCGACATACGCGTTGCAGGCCAGCACGAGGACGTCCGCGCGCACTTCGCCGCGCGCCGTGCGGGCGACGTGGCCCCCGGCCGTTTCACGGCAGTCGAGCACGCGGCTCTGCTCGAAGATGCGGCCGCCCGCGCGCTCGATCGTCCGGGCGAGGCCGAGCGCGAGCTTCAGCGGGTTCAGGTGGCCGGCCTCGGGATCGTAGAGCGCCGCGAGATAGCGCGTGCCGCCGATCCATTCGGGCATGTCGGCCCGCTCGATCACGCGCAGCCGGTCGTAGCCCCAGCGCTCGGCCGCTTCGTCGCGGGCCTGCGCGAGCATCGCGACGCGACGCGGCCGCACCGCCGCCCACAGGCTGCCGGGCCGATAGTCGATGTCGAAACCATGCCGCCCGGGCAGTTCCCGCACCTCGGTCGCGGCCCAGCGCATGCTGTCCCACAGCAGGCGCGCGCCGTCGCGGCCGAGCGAATCCTCGAGCGGCTGCATGTCGCACGACCAGCCGAGCAGCGCCTGCCCGCCGTTGCGGCCCGAGGCGGCCCACGCGACGCGGCTCGCTTCGAGCACGACGACCCGCTTGCCGGCGAGCGCAAGACGCAGCGCCGTATGCAGCCCGCTGAACCCCGCGCCGACGACGAGCACGTCGGCGTCGATGCGCTCGTCCAGTTCCGGACGATGCGGGATCGGCTCCGGATACGTACCGGCGTAGTAGCTTGCGACGTGACGGTCGGACTGCACGAACATGCGGACTCCCGTGAAATTCTTGACGAGAAATTTCATGAAAAACTAGCATGACAATTTCACGGGAGCAAGCGGGAGGGAAAATCGCCAATTGGTCTGACGAATCAGTCCGACGAACTAAAGTTGCGCTCTTTTCAGGGGGTTTCGGTGCAATTTAACAATTCGCACGAATCGAGCAACTTCGGGTGTCAAACTCGACCTCGCAAGAAAAGCCAGGATTCGCCGCGCACCGTCCCGACTATGTGTTTGGCTCAAGCACTCAGATCAAGGCACAATCGACGCTCCGTTGCGGCGGCTAGCCACAGGGGGCGTCCGATCCATGATCCAGAGTTCCGGCGTCGACTTGCAACCTCATGGCGACGAAGTCCAGCGCGCGCGGGATGAATCAGGCCTTTGCCGCCCGCAAATAGCCGCTGGTCTGCCAAATTGAAAGAACTCCAAACAAATCTTGGGGCCGGCTTACACCCCCGGCTCGGCGACTACCTGCTGGACCTCCTGCGGCCTGTTCTGCCGCTCGATCCGAGCATTGATTTTTCATTAAAATGAGCAGCTTAGGCCGAGATGCGGCGGATTTTTTGAGAATCCCGGTCAAGCCTCACACACGCTCGACACAACCCAGCAAGTTGTGCGGCCAGGAATCAACACCAATGGGAGGTGACTCACGACGGCGAGGCCTTCGTGCTGCGCTTCGGAACGGGGGGACCGACGCTGGCCCCGGATCTGCGCGTGCCGGTGCTCGTGAACTGCACCGGTCTGGTGGGCGGCCCGGACGCGTCGGCCGGGCCGCTCTATCCGAGCCTGATCGCCGGGGGGCTCGCGCGTCGTCACCCTTTCGGCGGCATCGACGTCGATCCGCACACCAACCGCGTGATCGGCGCTCACGGAAGCGCGCACCGATTATTCGCGATCGGGAACAGTACGCAAGGCGTGTTCTTGCTCACCAGTAACCTCGTGCTGAACGCAGCTCACGCTGCCCGCGTCGTGGATCTGCTGCTGGCGGATCTCGCGTCCGCTGCGGCACCTTCGTCCCGTGCCACAAACGCCTGCATCAACGGCGCGCAAAATGTCGCGTTGTAAGCCTGCAGGCCCTGACACTGTCCTAACACCAGACCTATGCACATCGACACCGATTTCGAAGCCGCCGCCATCGATCACGTTGCCTCTCCCACCAGCGGCTCGCCTCTGCGTTTGCGTCTGCGCAGCGACAACGCCGCCGAATTCGCCCAATGGTTCGCGTTCGAGCTGGTCGATCTACCGCCCGGCGGCGTCGACGTGCGCATCGAGGGTTTGGCCGGCTCGTCCTACCCTAAAGGCTGGGTCGATTACCGCGTCTGCATGCGCGCCGATGGCGGCGAGGCGGCGGCCTGGCGCCGCCTGCCAACAGACTTCGATGGCGATGCGCTCGCGTTCCACGCGCCCGGCCCGGCCCGGCGCCTGCGCTTTGCCTATTTTCCGACCTTCGACCGCGTCGCCGAAGACAACCTCGTCGCTCAGGCGACGCGGGCAGGCGCAACGCTGGAGACCCTCGGGACCTCCGCGCTCGGCGAGCCGATCCGCATGCTCTCGTTCGAGGGCGATACGCCACGCACTCGCCTCTGGTTCATGGCTCGCCAGCATCCGGGCGAATCGCAGGGCGGTTATTGCCTCGAGGGCCTCGTGCAGGGGCTGTGCGGCGAGCTGCGTCCTGTTTGGGAGAACGGTGGCTCAGCCGTGCATGTCGTCGTCAATGCCAATCCGGACGGCGTGCGCCTGGGCAACCTGCGCACGAACGCGCGCGGCGCCAACCTCAACCGCTGCTGGGACCGCGAGTATCCTGATGCGCCCGAGACGGCCGCCGTGCGCCGTCGCATGCAAGCGCTCGGACTCGACCTGCTCGTCGACTTCCATGGCGACGAGGTCCTGCCCCACGTCTTCTCGGTGGGCGCCGACGGCAGCCCCGCCTGGACGCCACGCTTGCAGGCCCTGCGCCGCACGTTCGACGAGGACCTGCTGCGACGCTCCCCCGTGTTCCAGACAGCGCGCGGCTATTCCGTCGACCGACCTGACCACGCGAGCCCAAGGAAGTGCATCCCGTGGGTCGCGGAGCAATTCGATGCGCTGGCGATGACCATCGAATTGCCGTTCAAGGAGAGCGCCGACCGACCGCGTGACGACGCCGATGCGACCGCATACGCCCGCACATTCGGACGGGCCGTGCTCGAAACCGCCCTGGCGCTTGCGCCGTCCGTGCGGCCTTGAGGTCCTGCTCGCCTTCCGTCGAGCACGCATGGACGCCTCCGGGGTGCCAAACCTTCGTTTGCACGACGGTTTGAAGGTCAGGATTGCGGCCCTGCGTCCGGAGGGGATGCGGACAAAATCTTGGTCTACTTTGGAGGTAGTCCATGTATTTGTTGAAGTTCGTAGATACTGCTAATTGTGTCCGTTCAGGAACCGATGCGTCTGCAATGCACACGCTATCCAACTTCAGTTGACGCCACGGCTTTATTTTTCCTTTGTTCTACAAAGTCGGAGCAAAGTCTGCTCCGTGAATAATTCGAATCAACGCGATCCGCAGTTGCCACCAATTCGCCTCTATGGACCTCCTTGTGATGCAGAAAGTGCATCAACTAGAGGAAAGCGAAATGTCGTTAGTGGAGCAGACACGGTGGCCAGACCACTGCTATGACGAAGGGAAATTGAAATATCCCGCCTGCATTCCGGAGGGCTTAGCTTAGAGATTGATCTTTTGGGCCGCAAAGTCCACAGCCTCAGCGGCATCGATATCGCCCGCCGCCACCTCCAAGTCGATTCCGCGAGTCGCGCCGCAACTGTCAACTAGACCAATGTCAGTAGTCAGACGGCCCTGACTGACTCGTTTCGTCGCAAGACGTTGCACCCACTAATCAGACAAATAGGATGTTCCCAATCCAACTACCAAGGGACCGTTCACCGAATGTGAACGCAGTTGCCGGTGTCCTCAACTGATACATATCGTCACACAAGACAATCCAGTTCCCGCCAAACACATTCGCCTGCATGGCAGAAATCGCGCAACTTTAGTTCACGCATCAACTTTGTCCAAACTTCAGTTCCGAAATTTTGGAACTAAAGTTGCGCTCAGGAAGTGTGCGGCACCGGCGAAGCTTGATACGCCTGCCTTCCCCAGCATTCCAAAATAGGGCAACTTTAGTTCGTCGGCCTGAATCGAGGCCACGTTCTTTCCCGGTCGAATCCAGCGATGCGCCGGGATCGGGGCCTCGCCCCGATCGATGCGCGGGTCACGTCAATCCCGGATAAACCGGTTCCCGCAGTCACAACGCCCCCAGCGCCCCCGGGCGGTCAATCGCGGCACGCTTTCCCGGCCGCCGCTTCGCGACCACCACACTCGCACACCAAATTTTTACGCTTGTAAAAATTTTGGCCAGAGAGAATGACGCGCTGAAACAGAAACAGAAACAGCCCGTCCGCTGCCCGTGCACGGGCCTCCGCAACCGCCTTCAGCCCACAACCCGATCGCCCACGGAAAACGAGATGCCCACGAACCAGGATGCACGCCCGACTGCCGGATCGAACCACGGGGAATTCGCGCTGAGCGAAGTCCCGCTCGAGAAACGCACCGGCTTTCTATCGATCACGATGGTGCTGCTGAGCTTCACGTTCTTCACCGGGACGATGTTCGCCGGCGGCAAGATCGGCGTCGCCTTCGATGTCGTCAGCATGATCCAGATCGCCGTGATCGGTAACCTGCTGCTCGCCGCCTACGCGGCGTCGCTTGCGCTGATCGCCGCGCGCAGCGGCCTGAATGCGGTGCTGATGGGGCGCTTCTGCTTCGGCGAAGTCGGCAGCAAGCTGTCCGATTTCCTGCTCGGCTTCGCGGAACTCGGCTGGTACGCGTGGGGCACCGCGACGGTCGCCATCGTGCTGGTCAAGCTGCTCGGCTGGCCCGCGTCGGTGACCACGCCGTTGATGATCCTGTTCGGCTTCGGATTCTCGATCACGGCCATCATCGGCTATCGCGGCATGGACGTGCTGTCGCGCGTGTCCGTGCCGTTGATGTTCGTGCTGCTGATGACGTCGATGTGGATCGCCACCCGCGATATCGGCGGGTGGGCCGGCCTCAAGCACGTCGTGCCGACGCATCCGATGCAGTTCTCGGCCGCGGTGACGATGGTCATCGGCACCTTCGCGAGCGGCGCCACGCAGGCGACCAACTGGACGCGCCTCGCCCGCAGCGCGCGCAGCGCCGTGTCGGCCAGCATGATCGGGTTCTTCGCGGGCAACGGCCTGATGATCGTCGCGGGCGCGTACTGCGCGATCGTCTATCAGCAGGCCGACATCGTCGAGGTGATGATGCTGCAGGGCCTGTCGATCGCGGCGGTCGTGATGCTGTGCCTGAATCTCTGGACCATCCAGGGGCCGACGATGTACAACGTGGCGGCCGCCGGCTGCCACCTGCTGCGCACCGAGCGGCGGCGCACGCTCGTCCTCGTGGGGGCGGCGATCGGCATCGTGCTCGCGGTCGGCGGGATGTACGAGCTGCTGATCCCGTTCCTCGTGCTGCTCGGCTCGATCATTCCGCCCGTCGGCGGCGTGATCATGGCGGACTACTGGTACCGCCATCGCGGCACCTACCCGTCGCTTGCGACCGCCCGCCTGCCGCGCTTCAACCTGGTCGGCCTGGCCGCCTATGCGATCGGTGCGATACTCGCCTACACCTCGCCGTGGATCGCGCCGATCGTCGGCATCGCGGCGTCCGCCGCCGCGTACATCGTGCTGCTGCAGGTTGCCCGCGCGTTCTCGCGCGAGCCGTCCGTCCAGGGCGAATGATTCCGCTGCGCGCCCTTCCGGCCCCACTCGAACGACAGGAACCCACATGAAGATCATCAACGCCAGATTGCGCGGCCGTAGCGGCCTCTTCACGATCGACCTCGATGCGGACACGATTCGTGCGATCGACCTCCAGCCGTCGCCGCTGACGCCGCAAGGGAACGACGTCATCGATGCCGGCAGCAATCTCGTCATCCCGCCGCTGGTCGAGCCGCATATCCATCTCGATGCGACGCTGACCGCCGGCGAACCCGAATGGAACATGAGCGGCACGCTGTTCGAAGGCATCGAGCGATGGGGCCAGCGCAAGGCCACGATCACGCACGACGACACGAAAGCCCGCGCGCACACGACGATCGGGATGCTGCGCGACAACGGCATCCAGCACGTGCGCACGCACGTGGACGTCACCGATCCCACGCTCGCCGCGTTGAAGGCGATGGTCGAGGTCAGGGAAGAGGCGCGCGATCTCATCGACCTGCAGATCGTCGCGTTTCCGCAGGAAGGCATCGAGTCGTTCGACAACGGCCGCGCGTTGATGGAGCGCGCGATCGAGATGGGCGCCGACGTCGTCGGCGGCATTCCGCATTTCGAGAACACGCGCGACCAGGGCGTGAGCTCCATCAAGTTCCTGATGGATCTCGCGGAGCGCAAGGGCTGCCTCGTCGACGTCCATTGCGACGAAACCGACGATCCGCAATCGCGCTTCCTGGAAGTGCTCGCCGAAGAAGCGCGGGTACGCGGGATGGGCAAGCGCGTCACCGCGAGCCACACGACCGCGATGGGCTCCTACGACAACGCTTATTGCTCGAAGCTGTTCCGGCTGCTGAAACGCTCGGAGATTCATTTCATTTCGTGTCCGACCGAAAGCATCCACCTGCAGGGGCGTTTCGACACCTACCCGAAGCGGCGCGGCATCACGCGTGTGGCGGAGCTCGATCGCGCCGGCATCAACGTGTGCTTCGGGCAGGATTCGATCAAGGACCCGTGGTACCCCGTCGGCAACGGCAACATCCTGCGCATTCTCGACGTGGGCCTGCACGTGTGCCACATGCTCGGATACGAAGACCTGCAGCGGTGCCTCGATTTCGTCACCGAGCACAGCGCGAACGCGATGTCCCTCGGCGACCGGTACGGCCTCGCCGTCGGGCGGCCGGCCAATCTGCTGATCCTCGACGCCGATAGCGACTACGAAGTGATTCGCAAGCAGGCCAGGGTGCGTACGTCGCTGCGCGGCGGGAAGGTCATCATGCAGCGCGCGCCGGAACACATCACCTATCCCGAAGCGAACGCGCGTTGAGCGGACGGCGGCTCCGGCCCGACATGCCGGTGGAGGATCGAGCGATGAACCCGTCCGCGCCGACCGCAGAACCGCCCGCCCGGCCACCCGGCCGGCGGGAAGCGCTGCGCGATACCCTCGAGGCGGCCATTCTCGCCGCCGCCGAGGAGTCGTTTTCCACGTATGGATTCGAAGGGAGTTCGGTTGCGGCGATCGCGGCGGCGGCCGGCCTGTCGAAGCAGAACCTGATGTATTACTTCCCGACGAAGCTGGCGCTCTACAGACGCGTGCTGGACGACGTCCTGCGGGACTGGCTCGGCAGGATGCGGGAGTTCGCGGCGCCCGAGCGCGAGCCGGCGGAAGCGATGTCGGCCTATATCCGCGCCAAACTCGAATTTTCCCGGAACCGCCCGCATGGATCACGGGTGTTCGCGCTGGAGATCATCGGCGGCGCGAAGACCTACGGAAAGGAGATCCGCAAGCAACTGATCCCGGTGCTGCGGGACGACATCCGGGTGCTCGAGCGCTGGATCGACGAAGGCAAGGTCCGGCAGGTCGATGCCGAGCACCTGTTCTTCCTGATCTGGGCAGCGACGCAGTCGTATGCGGATTTCGCGTCGCAGATGCTGCTGGTGCTCGGCAAGCGCGCGCTGGGGAGCGACGATTTCGACGCGGCCTATCGCACGATCTCGGACCTGGTGCTCCGGGCGCTGATCACCGAAAACGGCAACGGCGGCCTGAGCGCCGCCGTTGCCGTTCGCGCACGGTAACCCGGCGCCATCGGAGGCCG
>NZ_LDVA01000037.1:0-3985 GCF_050768715.1 Burkholderia sp. ZZQ-2
GCGAGGCTCGCGAGCTGGTTGAACTGCGACTGCAGCAGGTTCCACCAGCCGGCAGGATCGAAGGCCTGCGCGGCGTCGCCCGCGGCTGCATCCGCGGCGGAAGCATCGGCATCCTCCGCCGCCGGCGCATCGCCCGGCGCGGCCGACGCGGATTTCGCCGCATGCGCCGCCGCGACGGCCGCTTCCTCGGCCGCCGACATCGAGCTCTGCGCGAACGCGCCGAACGCACGCAGCGTCGCGAGCGTCGCGCGCTGCACCTCGAGCGCCTGGATCGCCGACTGCAGCATCCCGAGATTGAGCTTCAGCCACTGCTCGACCGCGCGCAGGTCGGTGATGCGCTTGTCGAGTTCCTCGACGCTCGTGAGCGGCGCCATCATGTCGGACATGCTCGACAGCGACGGCGGCAGCCCATGCGCGCCGCCCGGAAACGGCGTCATCGCGCCGAACGGCGACATCCGCATCATGTCCCACATCCGGTCCATCATGTCGGCGGGCTTGAAGCCGGCAAAGCCGGCGAAAGGATTGGAGCCGGGGGCATCGGTCGTCATACGGGCATCCTGGTTGACTGGGTGAGGACGAGGCGGCCGCCATGGGTCGCGCGAGCCGCGCCTGGATCGATCATAGCGCCGGCGCGTGTCAGAACGGGGCGTCGCCGGGGAACTCGGGTGGACGCCGCTCGCGCAACGACCGGAGGCCTTCCTGCACGTCGGGCCCGGCAAACCCCATGAATTCGAGCGCAAGGGACGTATCGAAGGTCGGCCCGGCCGTGCGCAGCCAGTTGTTCAATGCGTACTTGGTCCAGCGGATCGCCGACTGCGAACCGTGCGCGAGCCGCTCGGCCACTTCGTACGCCTTCGGCAGCAGGTCGGCCGGCTCGACCGCGAGCGACACCAGCCCGATCCGCTCGGCCTCCTCGCCGCTCACCGGTTCGCACAGCAGCAGGTAGTACTTCGCCTTCGCCATCCCGCACAGCAGCGGCCACACGATCGCCGCGTGGTCGCCGGCCGCGACGCCGAGGCGCGTGTGGCCGTCGATGATGCGTGCGTCCTTCGCGGCGATCGAGATGTCGGCGAGCAGCCCGGCGACGAGCCCCGCGCCGACGGCCGGGCCATGCATCGCCGATACGATCGGCTTGCTGCAGTTGATCACGTTGTAGACGAGGTCGCGCGCCTCGCGCCACACGCGGGAGCGCACGTCGAAGTCGTTCGCCATGTCCTCGACGAGCGCGAGATCGCCGCCCGCCGAGAAGCCCTTGCCTTCGCCGCGGATCACCGCGACGCGCGTGTCGGGATCGCGGTCGACGTCGCGCCAGATGTCGGCGAGCTCGCGATGCATGCGCGCGTTCGCGGTCGCGAGGCCACTGCGGTTCGCGCCCTCGCCGCTCATCACGATGTCGAGCACGCCATGGTCGCGGCGCGTCACCTTCAGTGCTTCGTAACCGCCGTATGCGGCGAGATCGGCCATGTGCCGCTCCTTCGAGTCGAGGCTCTTGAATCGAGTGTAGCCAAGCCCGCGCGGGCAAACATCAGGCGAAACCCGGCGCGCAGGCCGAAGCCGGGTTTCGCGAAAGCGCCGCGCCGCTTACGCCGCGCCGTCGGGCGGGGCGACCGACTGCTCGATCGCACCGAAGATCGACTTGCCGGCCGCGTCGAACATCTCGATGCGCACGGTATCGCCGTAGCGCATGAATTCGGTCTGCGGCGCGCCGTGCTCGATCGTCTCGAGGCAGCGCTTCTCGGCGATGCAGCAGTAGCCGCGCTTCGCGTCCTTGTTCGACACCGTGCCCGAGCCGACGATCGACCCGGCGCGCAGGTTGCGCGTCTTCGCCGCGTGCGCGACCAACTGGCCGAAGTGAAACACCATGTCGGTGCCCGCATCGGGCTGGCCGACCTTCCTGCCGTTCCAGTGGACGATCATCGGCCGGTGCACGCGGCCTTCGCGCCATTCGTCACCGAGCTCGTCGGGCGTCACGGCGACCGGCGCAAATGCGGTGGCCGGCTTGCTCTGGAAGAAGCCGAAGCCCTTCGCGAGCTCGGCCGGAATCAGGTTGCGCAGCGACACGTCGTTCACCAGCGTGACGAGCCGGACGGCCTTCAGCGCTTCGTCGGGCGACGCGCTCATCCGCACGTCGCCGGTGATCACCGCGACTTCCGCCTCGAAATCGATGCCCCACTCCTCCGACGGGCACACGACGTCGTCGCGCGCGCCGAGGAAATCGTCGCTGCCGCCCTGGTACATCAGCGGGTCGGTCCAGAATTCGGGCGGCATCTCGGCGCCGCGCGCGCGGCGCACGAGCTCGACGTGGTTCACGTAAGCGGAGCCGTCGGCCCACTGGAACGCGCGCGGCAGCGGCGCCATGCAGTTGGCCGGATCGAATGCGAACGCATTGCGCGCGCGGCCGTGGTTCAGCGCGTCGTACAAGTCGCGCAGCTGCGGCGCGTAGAACGCCCAGTCGTCGAGGACACGCTGCAACGTCGGCGCGATCGCGTCGGCGATCGCCGCGGTGTGCAGGTCGCGCGACACGACGATCAGCTGGCCGTCGCGCGTGCCGTCCTTCAGCGAAGCAAGTTTCATAAGGGGGACTCTGCCGTTGTAGTGACGATGGAGGGAATCTATTTTACGATGGTGAATCCCGGCGGCGCGCCACGATCGTGCACGCCGTTTTCGCCCCGATTTTTCGCCCCCGATTTTTCACCCCCATACCTGCCGCATTTTCGCGCACCCGCCGCCCATGCCCGCCAGCCCGCTTCCCGATGACGATCTCGCCGACTCCGACACCGACGACGCCGCTTCCGGCGAGCACGGCGAAAACAGCGAGAAAGTCCGTTCCGGCATCCAGTCGATCGAGGTCGGCTTCCGCCTGCTCGACGTGCTGACGAGCGAGCCGCGCGCGATGATGCTGCGCGACCTCGCGCAGCGCGCGGGCATGAGTCCTGCGAAGGCGCACCGCTACCTGGTCAGCTTCTCGCGTCTCGGCGTGGTGTCGCAGGATCCCGTCTCGGGCCGCTACGAGCTCGGCGGCTTCGCGCTGCAGATGGGGCTCGCGCGGCTCGCGCGCGTCGACGGCGTGAAGCTCGCGCGGATCGCGCTGACCGAATTCCGCGACCGCCTCGACCAGACGGTCGGCATCGCGGTGTGGGGCAACCAGGGGCCGACGATCGTGCACTGGATGGAATCGAGCCACCCGGCGAAGGCGTCGCTGAAGCTCGGCGACGTGATGCCGCTGCTCGGCTCCGCGACGGGCCTGCTGTTCGCCGCGTACCTGCCGCGCAGCAAGACCGCCGCGATGCTCGAGCGCGAACTCGCCGATACGCGCCGCTCGCCGCACCATGGCGGCCCGCGCACGCTCGACGAGGTCGAGACGGTGCTCGCCGACGTGCGCAAGCACGAGGCCGCGCGCGTCGAGGGGATGCTGCTGCCGACGATCCACGCGTTCTGCATGCCCGTGTTCGATGCGGTCGGCGAACTCGCGCTCGCCATCGTCGCACTCGGCCAGGAAGGCTCGTTCGACATTGCATGGGGCGGCGAGATCGACACGGCGTTGCGCGCATGCGCGCAGAAACTGTCTTACGAACTCGGCTATAGTCCCGACGCACGCGACGCCTGACGCATTCCGCCCCCGTCACGGCACACGGCGCGAACGCGCGGCGCATTCGACAGTCCGATTCCTGTGGCGCGCGCCGCGCGCCCGACATCACGCGAGCGCCCCGATCCTGTTCCGATGCCCATGCAGCCTGCCGACATCCGCCCGAGTCACGCCTTGCCCCGCCGCTGGCTGCGCGTGGGCATCGCGCTCGTCGTCGTGCTGGTGCTGCACGCGCTCGCCGCGTTCTGGCTGATGCGCAACCGCGACGCGTTCACGCCGCCCGCGCCCGCCGAAATCCCCGTGCAGATCGAGCTGCTGAAACCGCAGCCGATCGAGCGCCAGCCCGCGCCACCTGCGCCGAAGCCGGTCGAGCATCCGGCCGCGCCCGCACCGGCGGCC
>NZ_LDVA01000038.1:0-2668 GCF_050768715.1 Burkholderia sp. ZZQ-2
CCATCTCCCACCGCTGGTAGGCGGTGAGGGTGCCCGCGCGATCGCTCGCCGAATCAGACATACGCGTCTTCCGCCTTGCCGCCGATCGCGATCGCGCCGCTCTCGGCCAGGTTGCGCACGATCTGCAGGATGCGGCGCTGCTGCGTCTCGACTTCGGACACGCGTACCGGGCCGCGCGCGTCGAGATCCTCGGCGAGCAGTTCGGCCGCGCGCTGCGACATGTTCGCGAGGAACTTCTGGCGCAGCGCGGGCGGCGCGCCCTTCAGCGCGATGATCAGCGTTTCCGACTCGACTTCCTTGAGCACCATCTGGATCGCACGGTCCTCGAGGTCGAGCAGGTTCTCGAACACGAACATCTGGTCGACGATCTTCTGCGCGAGATCCGCGTCGTACTGGCGCACGCTTTCGAGCACGCCTTCCTCATGCACGCTCGTCATGAAGTTCAGGATCTCGGCTGCGGTGCGGATGCCGCCCATCGGGCTGCGCTTCAGGTTGTCGCTGCCGGACAGCAGGCCCGTCAGCACGTCGTCGAGTTCGCGCAGCGCGGCCGGCTGGATGCCGTCGAGCGTCGCGATCCGCAGCATCACGTCGTTACGCAGGCGTTCGGTGAAGCACGACGCGATCTCGGATGCCTGGTCGCGGTCGAGGTGCACGAGGATCGTCGCGATGATCTGCGGGTGCTCGTTCTTGATCAGTTCGGCCACCGCGCCCGAGTCCATCCACTTCAGGCCCTCGATGCCGCTCGTGTCGCTGCCCTGCAGGATGCGGTCGATCAGCACGCCGGCCTTGTCCTCGCCGAGCGCCTTGGTCAGCACCGAGCGGATGTAGTCGCTCGAATCGAGCGACAGCGCGGTGTGCTGCTCCGCTTCCTTCGCGAATTCCTGCAGCACGTCCTCGACCTGCTCGCGCGTGACGTTCTTCAGCGCGGCCATCGCGGCGCCGATCTTCTGGACCTCGCGCGGCGCGAGGAACTTGAATACCTGCGCGGCCTCTTCCTCGCCGATCGACATCAGCAGCAGCGCGCTCTTGGTCAAGCCTTCAGCGTTCATCGGACACCCAGTTCTTCACGACGGTGGCGACGATCTTCGGATCCTGGCGGGCGATCGAGCGCGCGTAGTCGAGGTTGCGTTCGTAACGGTTCTTTTCGCTTTCGAAACCGAGCAGCAGCGCGTCGGGTTCTTCGGCCTTCTCCGGCGCCGGCAGGCCGTCGAGCGCGACCGGATCTTCCGGCGCGGCGAGCGCCGGCGCGACCGGCTCGGGCGGCGGGAACGCGCGGCGCATCGCCGGGCGCACGAACATGAAGTAGAGCGCCGCCGCGGCCGCCGCGATGCCGAGCCACTTCGCGGCTTCCTTCGCCATCGCGATCATGTCGGGCTGGCGCCACCACGGCAGGTCGGCGTACGGGTCGCTCGCGGTCGAGAACGCGCTGTTCACGACGTTCACCGAGTCGCCGCGCTTCGCGTCGTAGCCCATCGCGTCCTTCACGAGCTGCTCGACCTGCGCGAGCTTCGCCGGCGGCAGCGGCTGCATCGTCACGTGGCCCTTCGCGTCGGCGACCGGCTGGTAGTTGACGACGACCGCGACCGACAGCCGCTTCACGCTGCCCATCGGCTGCTCGAGGTGACGGATCGTCTTGTCGAGCTCGTAGTTGGTCGTCTGGTCCTTGCGGTCGCTCACGGGCGTCGTCTGCGGCGCGTTCTGGCCGTTGCCGGCGACGATCGGCGCGGACGCCGGCTGCGGCGGCGTGTTCGACAACGCGCCCGGCACGCCCGACGCGCCGCCCTGCGCGAGCTCGGTCGCGCTGCTGGTCTGCTGGCTGCGGATCGCGGATTGCTGCGGATTGCCGTTCGGGCCGTAGCTTTCCGACGTCTGCTCGACCTTCGAGAAATCGAGGTCCGCGCTGACCTGCGAGCGCGCGTTGCCCGTGCCGAAGATCGGCGCGAGGATCGCGTCGATGCGTTTCTGCGTGTTGTGCTCGACCTGCTGCACGTACTTGAGCTGGCTCGCGTCGAGGCCGGATGCCGAGGCGGTCTGGGTCAGCAGGTTGCCGTCCTGGTCGACGATCGTCACGTTCTTCGCGGGCATGTCGGGCACGCCGGACGACACCATCCGCGTGATCGCCTGCACCTGGCCCTCGTCGAGCACGCGGCCCGGATAGAGGTCGACGAACACCGACGCGCTCGGCGCTTCCTTGTCGCGCACGAACACCGACGGCTTCGGGATCGCGAGATGCACGCGCGCGCCGCGCACGGCGTTGATCGATTCGATGGTGCGCTGCAGCTCGCCTTCGAGCGCGCGCTGGTAGTTGATCTGCTCGGCGAACTGGCTGATGCCGAACTTCTGGTTGTCCATCAGCTCGAAGCCGACCGAGCCGCCCTTCGGCAGCCCCATCGCGGCGAGCTTCAGGCGCGTTTCATGTACCTGGTTCGACGGCACGAGGATCGCGCCACCGGCATCGGCGAACTTGTAGGGAACGTTTGCCTGCTGGAGCGCGGCGATGATCGCGCCGCCGTCGCGATCCGACAGGTTGCTGTACAGCACGCGATAGTCGGGCGCGCGGCTCCACAGCACGAGCGCGGTGATCACGGCGACCGCGAACGCGACGGCGATCAGGAACGGCAGCTTCGGGTTGCCCTTCATCCGCGAGATGCCGGGAATGCGTTCCGCG
>NZ_LDVA01000039.1:0-9206 GCF_050768715.1 Burkholderia sp. ZZQ-2
ATGCGATGCCGTTCGTCGTGGCCCGCAGCGTGTGCACGACACGCAACGCGCGGCCAAGCAGCGCGGCCGCATCCGCCGGTGCGCCGCCGTCACCGTCGCCGTCTGCATCGACGAAACGAAGCGGCACGTCGAGCGTGTGCGCCGCATCCTCCAGCGCGGCATCGCCGATCGCCGCCGCGGGCGCCACGATGGCCGCGAGCGCCAGCCGGGCGAGCCCCTGCGCGTCGAGCGATGCCGCGATGCGCGCCGCGAGCGCGCCGTCCGCGCGAATAGCGTGCGCATCGACGCCCACCACCACGCTGCGCGGATGAATCACGAGCTCGTCACGCGTGCCGCGCCAGGCTTCGGGCGTCACGCGGATCGCATGCGCCGCGGCGTCGTCGCGCGGCAGCGCGACATCGTCGAGCCACGGCGCCGCGCCGTCGATGCGCGTCGACGCACCCGCGAGCAGATCGGACACGAAGCGCTTGCCCTGGGCAAGATCGGCGAGTGCATAGCCTTCCGGCGGATTGAGCACGCACGCGCCGAAGCGCAGTTCGCCGCTCGTCGTGATCGCCGGCGCGACGCCGACGCAGGCAGCGATTTCGCGCGCCATCACGTTGACGCCCGTCAGCCCGCCGAGCAGCGGCACGACCGCCGAACCGTCTTCCGCCACCGCGAGCACGGGCGGTTCGACGCCCTTGTCGGCAAGCGCCGGAGCGATGCAGCGGATCACGATGCCGGCCGCGCACAGCGCGACGATCGGCAGGCCGCGTGCATAGAGTTCGCGCAAGTGCGCGCCGAGATCGTCGAACGGCACGTCGGCGGCGACGCGCGATGCGAGGCCGTGCACGCGCGCCCCCGGATAACGCGCCTGGATGCGCCGTGCGGTATCGAGCGCGCCCGCGCCGAGGATCACGATCGCGGGCGGGGTCGTCATCCTTGCCATTTTTCCCCCGGCACGACGAGCAGCGAGAAATACGGCGACGCCATCGGATCGACTTCATCGAGCGGCACGATGCGCTGGCTTGCCATCGTCGCGCGCTCGACATACAGCGCGCGCTTCGCGAGCCCCAGCTCGTCGAGCACGCGCCGCACCTTGTCGAAATTGCGGCCGAGCTTCATCACGACGGCCGCATCGGCCTGCGCGAGCCGCGTGCGCAACTCGTGCTCGGGCAGCACGCCCGACAGCACCGACAGGCTCTGGTTGCGATAGACGAGCGGCTGGCCGAGCACGGCGGTGCCGCCGAGCATCGCGCATACGCCGGGGATCACCTCGGTGTCGTAGCGCGGCGCGAGGCGGTCGTGCAGGTACATGTACGAGCCGTAGAAGAACGGGTCGCCTTCGCAGATCACCGCGACGTCGCGCCCCGCATCGAGGTGCGCACCGACGACCCCGGCGGCCGTGTCGTAGAAATCGGCGATCACCGTCTCGTAGCAGAGCGGCGGCGGCAGTGCCTCGGTCGTTACCGGATAGACGAGCGGCAGTTGCGTCTGCTCGTCCCGCAGGTGCGCCTCGACGATGCCGTATGCATTGCCTTTCTTGCCCTTCGCGACGAAATATGCGACCACGGGCGCGGCCTGCAGCACGCGCAGCGCCTTGATCGTCATCAGTTCGGGATCGCCGGGGCCGACGCCGACCCCGAACAGGCGTCCGCGCGCGGTCGTCATTCGACCTCCGTCGCGAGTGCGTTGACCGCCGCAGCGGCCATCGCGCTGCCGCCGCGGCGGCCGAGCAGCGTGATGTACGGGACGCCGCGGCTGTCGGCATCGAGCAGCGCCTTCGATTCGGCCGCACCGATGAAGCCGACCGGGAAACCGAGGATCAATGCGGGGCGCGGCGCGCCGGCGTCGATCATGTCGAGCAGATGGAACAGCGCGGTCGGCGCATTGCCGATCACGACGACGCTGCCGGCGAGCTGCGGACGCCACAGTTCGAGCGCGGCGGCCGAACGCGTGTTGCCGAGATCCCGCGCGAGATCGGGCACTTCCGGCTCGCCGAGCGTGCAGATCACGCGGTTGCCGGCCGGCAGCCGCGCGCGCGTGATGCCTTCGGCGACCATGCGCGCGTCGCACAGGATCGGCGCGCCGGCCGCGAGCGCCGTGCGGCCCGCCGCGCCGGCACCGGCCGAGAAGCGCAGGTCGTAGACGACGTCGACCATCCCGCACGCATGGATCACGCGCACCGCGAGTTTCTCGAGGTCGGGCGGAACCTGCGACAGGTCGGCCTCGGCGCGGATCGTCGCGAACGACTGGCGGTAGATTTCCTGCCCGTCGCGAATGTAGTCAAGCATCGGTGGTGTCCTGGCTGTGCCGCGCGCCCGTCAGTCGGGCCGCGGCCTGGTCAATCGTCAGATGGCGCGCGAGCGGGGCGCCGAGGCCCGCGGCCGCATCGCGCCGGTAAAGGTCGTAGTGCGCGGGCGCAACCGCGACGAGCGTGTGCGTCGCGGGATGCGGCAGCGCGCAATGGCGCTCGCAGCCGGTCAGGTGCACGTCGACCGCATGGCCGATGCGCGCGGCGAGCGCGAGCGCGTCGTGTTTCGTGTCGGCGCGCGCTTTCGCGCAGCCCGCGCTGCCGGTGCACGCGACGAGCGACGCCAGCGGGTCGGACGACGCGCAGACGAGGCCGAGCGACGCCAGCGCATCGAGCGTGGCCGGCGCGCGTTCACGCGGGACGCGATGCATGAACACGCCTTGCCAGGGCGTCATCGACAGCGTGCCGTCGCCGTCGGTTTCGGCCAGCGCGGCGAGCCGTTCCAGTTGCGTGGCGTCGAGCCGGCCGAGCGGGAATTGCGCGCCGACGTGGCAGCGCGCGGCATCGCGCGACGGATGTACGCCGAAACGCAGTGCCGGATCGGTGCGCGCGCGGCGCCAGCCGGCGAGCGCCGGATCGGCCGCAAGCGCGAACGGCACATAGTGCTGTGCGCGTTCGAGCAGCGCGCGTTCGCCGCAGGTCGCGAGCAGGGCACGCATCCGCGTGACGTCCGCCGGCGCGAGATCGAGGAACGCGAGCAGCAGCGCGCGGACCAGCGCGACGCCTTGATCGGGCGCGACATCGACCGAGGCCGGTCGGTCGTCGTGCGCGACCGGCGGGCAGCCGGCCAGCCCGGCCGCGATGCGCACCGCACCGTCGCCGCGACGCCACGCGGCGAACCAGATGTCGTGCGGATGATCGAGCGCCGCAACCGATTCGCCGCCGTCGAGCTGGATCGAGAATTTCGGCGACAGCTCGCCACGGCGCGGCTCGCGCGCCAGCATGTCGAGGAGCGGCGCGGCGAGCGCGCGGCTGTCGACGAGGGCGGCGGGGTCGTCACCGGCGAGCGGGCTGAGCATCACGTTGCGGACGTCGTCGCTCGCGGCGAGCGCGGCGGTATCGGCGACGGCATCCGCGGTGGCGTCGACGGACGGGCCGAGGCCCGCGTCGAGCAACGCGCGTATCAGCGCGTCGGCCGCGTCGTCGCGAATGCCGCGCAGCTGGAGATTCGCGCGATTGGTCGCGTCGATCGCACCGGAGCCGCAGGCACGCGCGGCGGCGGCGATCGCGCGCGCCTGACGCGCATCGAGCCGGCCGCCGGGCAGTTTGATCCGGCACAGCCCGCCGTCGGCGGCCGCGACCACGCGCACGAGCCCCGGGCAAGCCGACGGGCGCACGACGGGCGACGCAGGAATCGAATCGGGTGCGGAACTCACGGGGTACCGGGGCAGTGTCGCGCCGCGGCCAACGCGTCGGTACACCCCGCCCGACGCCGACTGGCACGCACGCACTTTCTGGCCGGCAGGTCTCCTGGCTGACAGGTCGGCGCCGGCTCCCGGCCTTCCCGGTGAAACCAGTGGCATGAGGGGGAGATCGGCTCGCTGTCTACAGTTGCGGGGGCAGCCACAGCGGCGCGTGGGGCGCCCTGTGTTCCCTCTTCGGCCCCGAAGGGCACCGGCGAACGAACGGCCGTAGGATACCCGATTTTCGCGACGATCCGGCATCGGCGGTGCGTCGCGCAACCGCGTCGCAGCATGGCCGCAGACGGTTTTGCGCTGTCTCGCAAATGGTAGGATTGGCGCCTCGACATCAGATCGGCGACCGCCGGCATCCGCCATGAAACTCGGCAGGACGGAACTGTTCGGCATGGGCATCGCACTGGGCCTGCTGGCCATCCCCGCATGGGTCCTGCTCGCGTGCGTGCTGATCCCGCTTGCACCGTCGGCCGAGTGGCCGAAGAATGTCGGGCTCGCCGGCCTCGGCGTGCCGATCATCGCGGGCGGCACGCTCCTGTACAGGAAAAGCGGGGCGCGGCCGCTCATGTGGCTGCTGCTCGGCTGGCTGCTGATCGCGTCGATCGGCGGCATGGTTCTGGCCTTGCTGACGTTTGTCGTCGGCGTGCCGCTCGGGTGACGTCGCCGCTGCATCGCACCGAAGGGCGTGCGTGGCGCGAAAGCGGATCGGGATCAGCAACGAATCAACGCGCGGCGCCCCGGCAGCCGCGCATCGCAACAAACGGGATGGAATCGAACGATGGGGAAGGGTGCATGACGGCGTGGCTGACGGTAGTGGGCATCGGCGACGACGGTTACGCGGGGCTCGGCCGCAGCGCGCGCCGCGCGCTGCTCGACGCGACGCTCGTCGTCGGCGCGAAGCGGCATCTCGACATGCTGCCCGCACGGCTGCCGGCCGCGCGCGAAGCGTGGCCGTCGCCGTTCGACCTTGCGGGCGTGCTTGCACGGCGCACGTCGCCCGTCTGCGTGCTCGCCAGCGGCGACCCGATGCTGTTCGGCGTCGGCGCCACGCTCGCGCGCTCGCTGTCCCCTGACGAATGGCGCGTGCTGCCCGCGCCGTCGTCGCTGTCGCTGGCGGCCGCACGCCTCGGCTGGGCACTGCAGGATGTCGGCGCGGTTTCGCTCGTCGGCCGTCCGCTTGCGGCGCTCGCGCGCCACCTGCTGCCGGGCCGTCGCCTGTTCGTGCTGAGCGCCGACGGCCGGACGCCTGCCGCCGTCGCGGCCGAACTCGTCGCACGCGGCTTCGGGCCGACGCGCATCAGCGTGTTCGAGCATCTGGGCGGCCCGCTCGAGCGGCGTCTCGACGGGCTCGCGCAGGACTGGCGCGTCGCCGAAACGGCCGCGCTCAATCTGGTCGCGCTCGACTGCCGGGCCGGCCCCGACGCGCCGCGCCGCGCGCTCACGCCCGGCCTGCCCGACGATGCGTACCGCCACGACGGCCAGCTCACCAAGCGCGACCTGCGTGCGATGACGCTCGGCCGCCTCGCGCCCGTGCCCGGCGAGCTGCTGTGGGACGTCGGCGCCGGCAGCGGCTCGATCGGCATCGAATGGATGCGCGCGCATCCGTCATGCCAGGCGATCGCGATCGAAGCGCATGCGGAGCGGCAGCGCTTCATCGAGCACAACCGCGACGCGCTCGGCGTGCCGGGCCTGCAACTCGTCGCGGGCCGCGCGCCCGAGGCGCTCGCGGGGCTCGCCGCGCCCGACGCGATTTTCATCGGCGGCGGGGCGACCGCGGCCGGCGTGCTCGACGCGTGCTGGGCATCGCTGAAGCCCGGCGGCCGGCTGGTCGCGAACGCGGTCACGCTGCAGGGCGAGCTGGCGCTCGCCGCATGGCGCGAGACGCATGGCGGCACGCTCACGCGCGTGTCGCTCGCGCATGCCGAGCCGCTCGGCCGCTTCGACACCTGGCGTCAGCCGCTGCCGGTCACGCTGTACGACGTGCGCAAGCCGGACACGGCCGACATGGCCGACACGGCGGCTTCGCCGGCCACGACGCATACAACGGACGCGTGATGCGCGACGAAACCCCCGAACAGCCCGCGCCGCTACGCTTCGGCTACACGACCGGCAGTTGCGCGACCGCGACGTCGCTCGCCGCCGCGCGGCTGCTGCTCGCGGGGCGTGCGGACGACGCGGTCGAGATCGTGCTGCCGAAGGGGCAGCGCGTGATGATGCGGCTCGAGTTCTGCCGGACGACGGCCGACGGCGCGGAAGCCGGCACGATCAAGGATGCCGGCGACGATCCGGACGTCACGCACGGCGCGCTGATCTTCGCGCGTGTCGCGCTCGCGGCGGCGCCCGGCGTGCGTTTTCATGCGGGGCCGGGCGTCGGCACGGTCACGCGCGCGGGGCTGACGCTGCCGGTCGGCGAACCGGCGATCAACCCGGTGCCGCGCCAGATGATGACGACGCACCTGGAAGCGCTGGCGGCCGAGCACGGTTATGCGGGCGGCTTCGACGTGACGATCGGCGTCGAGGGCGGCGAGGCGCTCGCGCTGAAGACGATGAACCCGCGCCTCGGCATCGTCGGCGGGTTGTCGATCCTCGGCACGACCGGCATCGTGCGGCCGTTCTCGTGCTCGGCCTACATCGCGTCGATCCACCAGGGCATCGACGTCGCGCGGGCGAACGGCATCACGCATATCGCCGCGTGCACGGGCAACGCAAGCGAGGATGCGATGCGCGCGCACTACCACCTCCCCGACATGGCGCTGATCGAGATGGGCGATTTCGCGGGCGCGGTGCTCAAGCACCTGCGGCGCGCGCCGGTCGCGCGGCTGTCGATGTGCGGCGGCTTCGGCAAGCTCAGCAAGCTCGCGGCCGGCCATCTCGACCTGCACAGCCGCCATTCGAGCATCGACCTGCCGCTGCTCGCGCAGTGGGCGGCCGAGGCCGGCGCCAATGACGCGCTGCAGGCGGCGATGCGCGCCGCGAACACGAGCCAGGAAGCGCTGAAGCTCGCGCACGCCGACGGTGTGCCGCTCGGCGATCTCGTCTGCGCGCACGCGCTGCGCGTCGCGCGCGACATCGTGCCGCCGTCGGTTGCGGTCGAGATGTTCGCGATCGACCGGCAGGGCCGCTTCGTCGGGACAGCGCGATGAGCGCCCGCATCCTGCTGCTCGGCGGCACCGGCGACGCACTGAAGATCGCGCGCGCGCTCGGCCCGCATCATGTCTATAGTCTCGCCGGCCTCGGCAAGACACCCGACGACTTGCGCTGCGACGTGCGGGTCGGCGGTTTCGGCGGCGCGGCCGGGCTGGCCGCGTATCTGCGCGACGCCGGCATCGGCCTCGTGATCGACGCGACGCATCCGTATGCCGCGCAAATCAGCGCGAATGCCGCCGCCGCGGCGCGTGAAGCGGGCGTGCCGCTGTGGGCGCTGCGCCGCGCGCCGTGGTCGCCGCAACCCGGCGACGACTGGCGCATGGTCGACGACTGGGCCGGCATCGAAGCCGCGCTCGCGCCGTTCCGGCGGCCGCTGTTCACGCTCGGCCGCGAACCGCTCGCACATCTCGACGCGATCCCGCCGCACCAGTTCTGGCTCGTGCGCTGCCTCGACCCGCATCCCGGCAACGCGCGTGCGCAGGTCGTCGCCGCGCGCGGGCCGTTCACGCTCGACGGCGAGCGCGCGCTGTTCGCGCTGGCGGGCATCGACGTCGTCGTCAGCAAGAACAGCGGTGGCGCGGCCACCGAAGCCAAGCTCGACGTCGCGCGCGAACGCAGGCTGCCGGTCGTGATGCTGCGCCGGCCGCCGCTGCCCGACGCCGACCGCGCGTTCGACTCGGCCGCGGCGCTCATCGACGCGCTCGATCCGGCCGCGCGCGCATGACGCCGCGCGGCCGGTCATCCCATGAATTGACGGAGATTTTTCGATGACGGTGTATTTCATCGGCGCGGGCCCCGGCGACCCGGAGCTGATCACGGTGAAGGGCCAGCGCCTCGTGCGCACGTGCCCGGTGATCCTGTATGCGGGTTCGCTGGTGCCGGCCGCCGTGCTCGACGGCCATCGCGCGGAGCAGGTCGTCAACACGGCCGAGCTCGACCTCGATGCCATCGTCGCACTGCTCGCCGCCGCGCACGCGAAAGGGCAGGACGTTGCGCGCGTGCATTCGGGCGACCCGTCGCTGTACGGCGCGATCGGCGAACAGATCCGCCGTCTCAAGACACTCGGGATACCGTACGAAATCGTGCCCGGCGTGACGGCCACGGCCGCATGCGCGGCGACGCTCGGCGTCGAGCTGACGCTGCCCGGCGTCGCACAGACGGTGATCCTCACGCGCTTCGCGGGCAAGACGACGATGCCGGAAGGCGAAGCGCTCGGCTCGCTCGCCGCGCACCGCGCGACGCTCGCGATCCATCTCGGCGTGCGCCATCTCGCCCGCATCGTCGACGAAGTGCTGCCGCATTACGGCGCCGATTGCCCGGTCGCGGTGATCTATCGCGCGAGCTGGCCGGACGAAGAACGCGTGACCGGCACGCTCGCCGACATCGTCGCCAAGGTGCAGGGCACGCAGATCGAGCGCACCGCGCTGATCCTGATCGGGCGCGTGCTCGACGCCGAAGGGTTTGCGGATTCGACGTTGTACGCGAGTGCGGGTTGATTACGCACGGGCGCGGCGTTCGCGCAGGTGCGTGCAGAGCGCCGCGTCGATCGTGATCGCACCGCCGGCGAAGTAGATCGGCGTGGCCGATTCGCCGAGGATCAGGATCGACGCGGCGATGCCGACGACGGGGGGCGGGTTGAGCACGACCACGCTCCAGTACGATGCGTTGCCGCGCGCGCCGCGAACGTTGCTTCCGGGCCAGAGTCGACGATGTGCGTTCGGTGTCGCGCGTGCAGTCGCGCCGCAGTCAATCACAAGGACCTTGCTGAGCGGCGGCCGCAGCCGAACGGCAACGGCTGTGTTCCCCGTCCCGCGCTAGGCACGCGCAACACGCCGCGCGAGCCGCGGTGCAAACCCCGCGGCCAGCGCGAACAGCGCGACACACAGGCAGGCCATCGCGACCCATGCGGGCGTCAGGTCCGCGAGATGCTGGCGCACGATGCCGGCCGCGAACGGAAACAGCCCGGCGATCAGGTAGCCGATGCCCTGCACGAACCCCGTCAGCGACGCGGCATCGGCCGGCGTCGCCGCATGATCGACCGTGACGATCAGCGACAGCGGAAATAGCGCGCCGATCCCCGCGCCCATCAGCAGCGCGGCGGGCAACGCGAGCGCTTCGGGCGCGGCCAGCATCACCAGCAAGCCGACGAACAGCGACGCGATCGCCGCATGCAGCGCCGGCCGGCGATCGGGCAGGCGGTCGATCGTCGCCGAGATCGTCAGGCCCGCGACGACCTCCGCGAGCGTCACGCCGCCGAGCAGGCTGCCGGCCGCCGTCGGCGACCAGCCGAGCCGCATATAGTAGGACGGCAGCCACGCGAGCACGAGCGTGTACGCGCCGGTCGCGATGCC
>NZ_LDVA01000040.1:0-19551 GCF_050768715.1 Burkholderia sp. ZZQ-2
CGAGGTGTCGGGACGAAATCGGACTGGACACGGCAGGGCTCCTGAACGAGCGAACGATGGGACAGCCGCAGCGGCGGAGCACCGCCGCGCGGGTCACGGCGTTACTTCTTGTAGATCCGCTTGCGGGTCTGTTCGAGCTGCGCGAGCACCGTATCGAGCTGCGCCGGATTTGCGAGGAACTGCTGCATGCCCTTCATCCCCTCGTCGGCCATTTCCTTCGTCATGTCGCGGTCGTAGAACTGCGCGACGCCGCCCTTCGTGTCGGCAAGGATCCGGAAGCCGATGCGCGAGACCGGATCGGCCGGCTCGGGCGACTTGCTGTTGGCCGACAGCGAACCGAGGCCTTCCGCGAGCTTCGCGCCCGTCTCGGGTGTTTCGACGAACGCGAGGAACGTGTGCGCGTCGGCCTTGTTCTTCGCCTTCGTCGGGATATGCAGCGATTCGACCGGGCCATCCTCGGCGGTCGGCACCTTCGGGTCGATGATCGGGAAGCGGTAGTAGCCCATTTCCTGCTTCACGTTCGGCGGAAAACCCGCCGCGATGAAGGTGCCCATCAGCATCATCGCGGCCTTGCCCTGGAACAGGAACGGCTGGGCGCCGTCGAGATCGTAGGACAGCGCGTTGTCGATGAAGTAGCCCGCGTCGATCAGCGACTTCCACGTCGTGTAGACCTTCTTCACGCGCGGGTCGGTGTACGGCACGTCGCCGGCCATCAGCTGCTGGTGGAACGCGTTGCCGTTCAGGCGCAGGTCGAGATAGTCGAACCAGCCGGCGAGCGTCCACGCGTCGCGGCCGCCGAGCGCGACCGGCGTGATGCCGGCCGCCTTCAGCTTCTTGCACGCGTCGAGAAACTGGTCCCACGTCTTCGGCTCGTCGGCGATGCCGACCTTGCGGAACAGGTCCTTGCGGTAGAACAGCCCCCACGAGTAGTAGACGGTCGGTGCCGCGTACTGCTTGCCGTTGTACGACGATGCGTCGCGCGTCGATGCATACATCGCGCCCCAGCCGTTCTTCGCCCAGTCGCCGCTCAGGTCCTCGAACAGCCCGCGCTTCGCGTAGTACGCCATCCGCTCGCCGGCGTGCCAGTTCACGACGTCCGGCGCGACGGTCGTGAGCCAGGCGGGGAGCTGCACCTTGTACGCTTCCTCGTCGACGAAGGTGGCCTTCACGTCGATGTCGGGATGCGCCTTGTGGAACGCGTCGAGCGTCGACTGCCAGACCGCGCGCTGGCTGGCGCCCTTGAACGCGATGTTGATCGTCAGCGTGCCGGCATCGGCGGGCGCCGTCGTGCCGAGCGATGCCAGTGCGACAGCGGCGGCCGTGGCGAGCCGGGCGGCGAAGCGAAGGGGGCGATGTGTCATGCGTGTCTCCATTCCTGTGTGTCGTCTTGTGCGTGACCGGCGCATCGCGGCGCCGGTGTCGGGGTGCTACGAACGGCTTCGATACACGACCACGTCTTGCGGCCCGACTTGCGCGGTGCCGAGCACGAACGCCGACGGCGGTACCGCGTCGATCGTGTGCGGCGTGTCGCCATAGTTGAAAACGTAGGTCAGGCCGCCGCGCCGGCTCACGCGCACGTCGTCGCCGAGCGGCGTCGGCGTGAGGCCGGCTTCGGCCGCGACATCGGCGAACAGCCGGGCGGTGGTCGCGTCGTCGAACAGCGCGGCCCAGTAGTGCAGCGTGCCGTGCGACACGCAGGCCGGGTGACCGTCGGCGAAGCGCGCGCGCACGACGCCGCGCGTGTCGTCGTGAAGCTCGACGAAGTCGCGCCAGTGGCGCGCATGGCCCGCGAGCGGCGCACCGTCGCACAGCGTGCCGTCGATTCGCTCGGTCACGTTCGGCCGCAGCGATTCGACGCGCCATACGCGCACCGGCAGGATCGATGCGAGCGGGCCGGGCGGCAGCGTCGGCGGAATCTGCAGGTCGACGGTTTTCGAGCCGGTGCGCGGCCCGAACACGGCGTGCGCGCCCGAGGCCGCGAGCCGCGCGGCGAAATCGTCCGGGACGACCGGCAGCGGCGGCACGACGACGAGCCGGTAGCCGTCGAGCGGCGCATGCGCGGAAACGATGTCGACGTCGAGGCCGAGCGAACGCAGCGCCGCGTAGTACTCGAACGCGAAGCGCGGGTAGTGGAAATCGGCGCCTTGCGGCTGCACTTCGAACAGCCACTTCGCTTCGTAGTCGAACACGAGCGCGACGGGGGCACGCACCGCGCCGTTCGGGTCGGCATCGGCACCTGCGTCGCGTATGGCCGCGATCTCGCGCGCGACGCGCTGCGCCTCGCGGCCGCCTTCGTCGAGCCGGTTGTCCGGCGTATTGAGACCCGCATGCATCTGCTCCTGCGCGAACGGCGCCTGACGCCAGCGGAAGTACGACACGCAACCGGCGCCGTGCGCGAACGCCTCCCAGCTCCACAGGCGCACCATGCCGGGCAGCGGCGCGGGGTTCCACTGCGCCCAGTTCACGGGGCCCGGCTGCTGCTCCATCACCCAGAACGGCAGCGTCGACATGCCGCGATAGAGGTCGTGATTGAACGATGCGAAATCGGGATGGCCGGTGCGCAGCCAGCGCGCCTTCACGTCGGGCGCGAACCATTGCTCCTCGAGCGCGCCGAGCGGATAGCTGTCCCACGTCGCGACGTCGAGGTCGCGCGCCACTTCGTAATGGTCGAACTCGGTGAACAGCTGCATGAAGTTGTGTGCGACGGGCCGGCCCGGCGAGTGCGCGCGGATCACGTCGACCTGCATCCGGTGATAGCGCGCGACTTCGTCCGACGCGAAGCGCCGGTAGTCGAGGCGATGCGACGGGTGCGCTTCGGTCACGGTGCCGACGGGCGCATCGACCTCGTCGAAATGGCGATACTCCATGCTCCAGAACACGGTTCCCCACGCGCGGTTCAGCGCGTCGATCGTGCCGTAGCGCGCCTTCAGCCACGCACGGAATCGCACGAGCGCGGCCGGCGAATAGCTGACGACGGTCTGGTGGCAGCCCAGCTCGTTGTCGGTCTGCCAGTAGCGCACGGCCGGGTGCCGGCCGTAGCGCTCGGCGACCGCCGTGCAGATCTGGCGCGACGCCTCGAGATAGGTCGGCGACGAGAAGTCGTAGTGGCGGCGCGAGCCGAACGCGCGCGGCCGGCCGTCGGCGCCGATCGCGAGGATGTCCGGATGGCGGTCGACCAGCCATTTCGGCGGCGTCGCGGTCGGCGTGCACATCACGATCTCGAGACCGGCCGCACCGAGCACGTCGACCGCCCGATCGAGCCAGCCCCAGTCGTATTCGCCGGGCGACGGCTCGATACGGCTCCACGCGAATTCGGCGATCCGCACCTGCTCGATGCCGAGCGCTTTCATCCTGCGGGCATCGTCGGCCCACATCGATTCCGGCCAGTGTTCCGGGTAGTAACAGACTCCGAGGCGCATGCCCGATCCTTATGCGTAGTGGTGAACGTGGACGTCGGCGCACGCGGGCACCGCGCGGCCGTCTTCGGTGAAGAGATGGCAGGCCGCGGCCGGCGCATGCACGAGCACGCGTTCGCCGCTGCGCACCTGCGCGTCGCCGGGCACCTTCGCGATCAGCGCGTGGCCGCCGGGCTGGTCGAGGTGCACGTAGGTCTGTTCGCCCAGGCGTTCGACGAGCGCGACGTCGCGTGCGAGTGTCGTGGCGTCGTGCGCGGCGCCGAGCGTCAGGTGTTCGGGGCGAATGCCGAGCGTCACGGTGGCGCCGGCGCCGAGCGCCGAGCCGTCGCGCGGCAGCGTGAAGGTTTCGCCGGACGGCGTGAGCGTGACGGCCGTGCGACGGGCATCGCACGCCGTGACGACGGCCGGCAGGAAGTTCATCCGCGGCGAGCCGATGAAGCCCGCGACGAAGTGGCTGGCCGGGTGGTGGTAGAGGTCGAGCGGCGCCCCGACCTGCGCGATGCTGCCGTGCTGCGCGGTGTCGGCGCCGGCGTGCAGCAGCACGATCTTGTCGGCGAGCGTCATCGCTTCGGTCTGGTCGTGCGTCACGTAGACGACGCTCGCGCGTTCGAACTGGCGGTGCAGCCGCGCGATCTCGATGCGGGTCTGGCCGCGCAGCGCGGCGTCGAGATTCGACAGCGGCTCGTCGAACAGGAACACGCCGGGCTCGCGCACGATCGCACGGCCGATCGCGACGCGCTGCCGCTGGCCGCCCGACAGCGCCTTCGGCTTGCGTTCGAGCAGCGTGTCGAGCTGCAGGATGCGCGCGGCATCGCGCACTTTCCGGTCGATCTCGGCTTTCGGCACGCGCGCGAGCTTCAGCCCGAACGCCATGTTCTCGTAGACCGTCATGTGCGGAAACAGCGCGTAGCTCTGGAACACCATCGCGACGCCGCGCTCGGCGGCCGGCACGTCGTCGACGCGGCGGCCGTCGATCGACAGCTCGCCCGCGCTCAGGTCCTCGAGCCCGGCGATCATCCGCAGCAACGTCGACTTGCCGCATCCTGACGGCCCGAGGAACACGCAGAACTCGTGCGCGCCGATCTCCAGATCGACGTCGCGAATGACCGGTGCGTGATCGCCGTAGGCTTTCTGCACGCGCCGCATCGAGATGCTCGCCATTGTCTCCGCTCCATGTTTTAATGCGCCATTGTCGTTGATTAAGCGCTTAATCATCGCGATCAAAAAAAGAGGCGATGCGATCGCGGCCGAGTCGCGCCCGTCGGTCGGGCGGCAGGGTGTGCGGCGATAGTGCGCCGCTTCGGTGAGCGAAGCAAATACTGGATAGACGTCTCATATAGTGAGCAACCGATGGCAACCCTAGATGAAGTGGCGCGCCGCGCCGGCGTGACGGCCGCGACCGTGTCGAACGTGCTGCGCGAGCGCGGCCGGGTCGGCGAGGCGACGCGTGCGCGGGTGCTGGAAGCCGTGGAGGCGCTCGGGTATCGGCCGCATCTCGCGGCGCGTGCGCTGGCGGAAGGGCGCGCGCCGACGGTCGCGCTGATGGTGTCGAGCATCGCGAACCCGTTCTACCCGGAGTTCGCGCTGGCGGTCGAGCGCGCGGTGCGCCGCAACGGACAGTTCCTGATCGTCTGCAATACGAATGAAGATCCGCTGCAGGGGCGCGCGTATCTCGACCAGATTGCCGGCACGATCTCCGAAGGGATTCTCGTGACCAACGCGAACCTGCATCTGCCCGATCTGCTCGACGTGGCGGCGCGCGGTGTGCCGGTCGTGCTGTGCCTGTGGGAGCGGCCGGAGGCGCCGCCCGACGGATTGCCGTGCGTGGCGATCGATTTTAGGGAGGCGGGGCGGATCGCGACGCGGCACTTGCTCGAGCTGGGCCACGAGCGGATCGGCGTGATCGTCGGCGGGTCGGCGAGCGGCGTGCAGGCGGCGCGCTACGACGGCTTCGTCGACGTGATGCGTGAAGCCGGGCTCGACGCGTCGATCGTCGCGGCGGAACCCGATTCGATCGAAGGCGGCGTGCGCGCGGCGGGGCGGCTGCTCGACGCGCATCCGCGGCTGACCGCGCTGGTCGCGACCAACGACCTGCCGGCGATCGGGGCGATGCATGCGGCGGCCGATCGCGGCCGGCGTGTGCCGGACGATCTGTCGATCGTCGGGATCACCGACATTCATCTGGCCAGCGACACGCGCCCCACGCTGACGACCGTTGCGATCCCGACCGCCGAGGCCGCCGGGCTCGCGGTCGAATTGCTCAATGCGCTACGCGGCGCGGGCGAGCGCAGCAGCGCTGCGTCGCGCGTGCGGATCGCGTCGCTGCCGAAACTGGTGGTGCGCGGGACGACCGGCCGCGCGCCCGGCGGGAGCGCGACGCGGTCGATTTGACGTATCGATGTGTTGAATGTCGCGATGGAGGTTGCCGCCGCGATCGGCGCGACCCGACAGGGCCCGACAAGGCCGGCCCGGCCCGCGCACGGTGCAGCAGGCGGCACGCGCAGCGCCGGCTTCAGTCGCCTTCGACGAGCCCCATCACGATGCGCCTGGCCGATTCGAGATGCGCGACCGTCATCGACCGAGCGGCACGCGCATTGCGTTCGCGGCACGCCTGCAGGATCTCCTCGTGCTCGACCTGGAACGACGGCGTATCGGCGAGCAGCGTGGCCTGCAGGCGCTCGTACCGTTCGACCTGGCTGCGCAGCTCCGCGATCGTCTGCAATTGCCGTGCGTTGCCGCAGCACGAATACAGCAACGCATGGAATTCGCGGTTCAGTTCGCCCTGCCGGCGCGGCACGGCCGTATCGCCGAGCAGGCGATGGACGAGTTCGGCACGCGCGAGCGTCTCATCGTCGAGCCGCTTCACGCTTCGGTAGATCGCGTCGCCTTCGAGCAGCACGCGCAGGTCGTAGATTTCCTGCACGTCCGATGCGCCCAGCATGCGCACGACGGCGCCGCGATTCCTGAAGATGTCCAGCAACCCTTCGCGCTCCAGGCGCTGGATGGCCTCGCGCATCGGAATCCGGCTGATGCCGAACCGGTCGGCGAGGTCGCGCTCGACGAGCCGTTCGCCCGCTTCGAACTCGCCGTTGATGATCATGTCGCGCAACGAGGCGGCGACCGCGTCCGCCGTGGAATCGAGTTTGGCTTCCATGCCTGTGTGTTCCGTCAATTTGGAATAATGGTATACCAAACGAAAATCCGGTGCCAAAATGGCGAACGCAGGCGGGCTCCGTATGACGAAATCCTGCCCGGTCGAAGCAACCCACATCAATGGAGAGCGAGATGGCATCTGGTGAACACAAGTATCGCGTCGCGGTCGCGTGGACGGGTAATCGCGGCACCGGCACGTCGGGGTATCGCGAATACGGCCGCGATCACGTGATCCGGGCCGGTACCAAGCCGGATATTCCCGGTTCGTCGGACCCGGCGTTTCGGGGCGACGCGTCGCGCTGGAACCCCGAAGACCTGCTGCTGGCGTCGGCATCGGCGTGCCACAAGCTCTGGTACCTGCACCTGTGCTCCGAAGCGGGCATTCGCGTGCTCGCTTATGTCGACGATGCGGAAGGCACGATGGTCGACCGTGACGAGCCGGGCCGCTTCACGGAAATCGTGCTGCGCCCGCACGTGACGATCCAGGCCGGCGACGATCGCGAGCGGGCGGAACATCTGCATCATGATGCGCACGCGAAGTGCTATATCGCGAACTCGGTCAATTTTCCGATCCGCTGCGAACCCACGATCGAATTTGCCGCAGCGTGACGCCGACACCCGCCGGACGAAATCGACGATGAAGCTTTTCTACTACCCAGGCAACGCCAGCATGGCGCCGCACTTCGTGCTCGAGGAAATCGGCCAGCCGTTCGAGCTTGAATACGTCGACCGCACGCACGATCGACACAAGTCGCCGGACTACCTCGCGCTCAATCCGAACGGGCTCATTCCGGTACTGATCGACGGCGACCTGGTGCTGTACGAGGCCGCGGCCATTTGCCTGCATCTCGCCGATACGCATCCCGAGAAGCGGCTGGCGCCCGAACTCGGCACCCCGGAACGGGCACAGTGCTACAAATGGCTGATGTGGCTCACCAACACGCTCCAGGCGACGTTGATCGCGTATTTCTATCCGGAGCGCTGGGTCGACGTGGGCAACTCGGCTGGCGCCGCGCAGGTGAAGGCGCATGCGGAGGCGAAAATCGCGGCGCTGCTCGATCAGCTCGACCGTCAACTGGAAACGAGCGGCGGCCCCTGGCTGCTCGGCGCGCATTACTCGGTGCTCGATCCATATGCGCTGATGCTGTGCCGCTGGACCCGCGGCTTTGCCGAACCGGCGCGGCAGCGCCCGGTACTCGGCGGCTATCTGCAGCGGGTGCTCGCGCGCCCGGCGATCCAGCGGGCGCTGCAGACCGAAGGGATCGCGCCGCCCTGGGTGTGACGCTCGACCCGGGCCACGCGCGCGTCAGCCGGCGCGCACGTGCTCCGGGAGCGCCGATGAAGCCGCGCCGTTACGGCACGACGCCATAAACCCCCCGCGCCGCCACCCGAATCGCATCCACCATCACCGCGACGGCCGGCGAATGCAGCCGGTCGGTGCGCGTGATGATCCCGAAATCGTCCATCCGGCAATCCATCTCCAGCGGCAGCACCGTGACGATCCCGTGCCGCGCGTAGTAGCGCGCGACGTCCTCGGCCAGCACCGCGATCATGTCGCTCTGTTCGAGCAGTTGCGTGATGAACAGCAGCGCGGACGTCTCGACGAGGTTCGCCGGCGGCGCGAGGCTCGCGCGCTGGAACACGAGCTCGAAGCGATGGCGCAGCACGCTGCCGGCCGGCGGCACGACCCACGCGGCGCGCTGCACGTCCGCGAGCGCCAGCGGCGCCTGCGCGAGCAGCGGATGGCCGGTCCGCACGACGGCCGCCACCGACTCGCCGGTCAGCGGCTCGTAGCGCAGCCGCAGCTTGTCGTGTTCGGCGGAAAGCCGGCCGACCACGATGTCGATCTTGTCCTGCGCGAGATGTTCGAGCAGCACGTTGCTGGTGTCGATCTCGACCGATACGTGCAGGCCCGCATGCGTGCCCTTCACCGCGGCCACGGCCGGCGGCACGAGCCGCAAGCCCGGCGACGTGATCGCCCCCACCGCCACGTGGCCGAGATGGCCGGCCTTCAGCGCGGCCAGTTCCTCGTGCGCCTGGTCGAGGCTGCCGAGCGCCGCGCGCGCGTGACGGATCAGCGCGTCGCCGTACAGCGTCGGCCGCATCCCGCGCGGCAGGCGTTCGAACAGCACCGCGCCGATCGACTCCTCGAGTTCGCGCAGCAGCTTCGACGCGGCCGGCTGCGTCATGTTCAGCGCGGCCGCCGCGCGGTGAATGCTGCCTTCGTCGGCAAGCGCGACGACCAGCAGAAGCTGGCGCGTCTTCAGGCGGCCGCGGTTTCCCCACGGGCTGGCTTCGGGCATCGTACGGGTTTATATCGATATCGGAATCGATATCGTAATCGCCAAAAACGTCATTAGCCAGTTATCAAAATTCTGCCTAGACTGCGCCGGTATCCCGTCACCACAGGACTGACGATGTCGGCAACAAAACCCAGGCTGCGCTCCGCCCAATGGTTCGGCACGAACGACAAGAACGGCTTCATGTACCGGAGCTGGATGAAGAATCAGGGCATTCCCGATCACGAGTTCGATGGCCGTCCGATCATCGGCATCTGCAACACGTGGTCCGAACTGACGCCGTGCAACGCGCACTTCCGCAAGCTCGCCGAACACGTGAAGCGCGGGATCTTCGAAGCGGGCGGCTTCCCGGTCGAGTTCCCGGTGTTCTCGAACGGCGAATCGAACCTGCGCCCGTCGGCGATGCTCACGCGCAACCTCGCGTCGATGGACGTCGAGGAGGCGATCCGCGGCAACCCGATCGACGCGGTCGTGCTGCTCGCCGGCTGCGACAAGACGACACCCGCGCTGCTGATGGGCGCGGCGAGTTGCGACGTGCCGGCGATCGTCGTGTCGGGCGGGCCGATGCTGAACGGCAAGCTCGAAGGCAGGAACATCGGCTCCGGCACGGCCGTGTGGCAGCTGCATGAATCACTGAAGGCCGGCGAGATCGACCTGCATCACTTCCTGTCGGCCGAAGCCGGGATGTCGCGCTCGGCGGGCACCTGCAACACGATGGGCACCGCGTCGACGATGGCGTGCATGGCCGAGGCGCTCGGCGTCGCGCTGCCGCACAACGCGGCGATCCCGGCCGTCGATTCGCGCCGCTACGTGCTCGCGCACATGTCCGGCATCCGCATCGTCGAGATGGCGCTCGAAGGGCTGGTGCTGTCGAAGGTCCTCACGCGCGCGGCGTTCGAGAACGCGATCCGCGCGAATGCGGCGATCGGCGGCTCGACGAATGCGGTGATCCACCTGAAGGCGATCGCCGGACGCATCGGCGTGCCGCTCGAACTGGAGGACTGGATGCGCATCGGCCGCGACACGCCGACGATCGTCGACCTGATGCCGTCGGGGCGCTTCCTGATGGAAGAGTTCTATTACGCGGGCGGGCTGCCGGCCGTGCTGCGCCGGCTCGGCGAAGGCGGGCTGCTGCCGCACCCGGACGCGCTGACGGTGAACGGCAAGTCGCTGTGGGACAACGTGCGCGAAGCGCCGAACTACGACGACGAAGTGATCCGCCCGCTCGACCGGCCGCTGATCGCGGACGGCGGCATCTGCATCCTGCGCGGCAATCTCGCGCCGCGCGGTGCGGTGCTGAAGCCGTCGGCGGCGAGCCCCGAGCTGCTGAAGCATCGCGGCCGCGCGGTCGTGTTCGAGAACCTCGACCACTACAAGGCGACGATCAACGACGAGGCGCTCGACGTCGACGCCAGCTCGGTGCTCGTGCTGAAGAACTGCGGGCCGCGCGGTTATCCGGGGATGGCCGAGGTCGGCAACATGGGCCTGCCGCCGAAGCTGCTGCGCCAGGGCGTGAAGGACATGGTGCGGATTTCCGACGCGCGGATGAGCGGCACCGCGTACGGCACGGTCGTGCTGCATGTGGCGCCGGAGGCCGCCGCCGGCGGGCCGCTCGCGGCCGTGCGCAACGGCGACTGGATCGAGCTCGACTGCGAGGCCGGCACGCTGCATCTCGACATTCCGGATGACGAACTGCAGCGCCGCCTGTCGGACGTCGATCCGACCGCGGCGCCGGGCGTGGCCGGGCAGCTCGGCAAGGGCGGCTACGCACGGCTGTACATCGATCACGTGCTGCAGGCCGACGAGGGGTGCGACCTCGACTTCCTGGTCGGCACGCGCGGCGCGGACGTGCCGAGCCATTCGCATTGAGCGGCAGGCGGCGCGAGAGGTGCCACAAACGCGCGCCGCAGCCGGTTGCGGGCCCGCCCGGGCCCGCTTCGTGAAACCGTGAACGCATGACGGCGGTCGCCACCGACGCCGAAGCAGGACGCGAACCATGACATCGAGCAGCACGCCGCGTTATCGCGGCATCTTCCCCGTCGTCCCGACGACCTTCACCGACACCGGCGAGCTCGACCTCGCGAGCCAGAAACGCGCGGTCGATTTCATGATCGACGCGGGTTCCGACGGGCTGTGCATCCTCGCGAATTTCTCCGAGCAGTTCGCGATCACCGACGACGAACGCGACGTGCTCACGCGCACGATCCTCGAACACGTCGCGGGCCGCGTGCCGGTGATCGTCACGACGTCGCACTACGGCACGCAGGTGTGCGCGGCGCGCAGCCTGCGCGCGCAGCAGCTCGGCGCGGCGATGGTGATGGCGATGCCGCCGTATCACGGCGCGACGTTCCGCGTGCCGGAAGCGCAGATCTTCGATTTCTTCGCGCGCGTGTCGGATGCGATCGACATCCCGATCATGATCCAGGACGCGCCGGCGAGCGGCACGCCGCTGTCCGCGCCGTTCCTCGCACGGATGGCGCGCGAGATCGAGCAGGTCGCGTACTTCAAGATCGAGACGCCCGGGGCGGCGAACAAGCTGCGCGAACTGATCCGACTCGGCGGCGACGCGATCGAGGGGCCGTGGGACGGCGAGGAGGCGATCACGCTGCTCGCCGACCTCCATGCCGGCGCGACCGGCGCGATGACGGGCGGCGGGTTTCCGGACGGCATCCGGCCGATTCTCGAAGCCTGGCGCGAAGGGCGCCACGACGACGCTTTCGAGCGCTATCAGGCGTGGCTGCCGCTGATCAATCACGAGAACCGCCAGTCCGGGATCCTCACCGCGAAGGCGCTGATGCGCGAAGGCGGCGTGATCGCGTGCGAGCGGCCACGGCATCCGATGCCGGAACTGCATCCGGACACGCGTGCGGAACTGCTCGCGATCGCGCGTCGGCTCGATCCGCTCGTGCTGCGCTGGGCACACTGAACGACCACCGAACGATTCGCGAAGGAGGCATGCACGATGAGTGATCAGGTTTCGCTGGGTATCGTCGGCGTCGGCAAGATCGCGCGCGACCAGCATCTGCCGGCGATCGACGCCGAACCGGGCTTCAAGCTGACCGCGTGCGCGAGCCGCCATGCGGAAGTCGCCGGCGTGCGCAACTATCGCGACCTGCGCGCGCTGCTGGCCACCGAGCGCGAGCTCGACGCCGTGTCGCTGTGCGCGCCGCCGCAGGTGCGCTACGCGCAGGCGCGCGCCGCGCTCGAGGCCGGCAAGCACGTGATGCTCGAGAAGCCGCCGGGCGCGACGCTCGGCGAAGTGGCCGTGCTGGACGCGCTCGCGCGCGAGCGCGGGCTCACGTTGTTCGCCACGTGGCATTCGCGCTGCGCGAGCGCGGTGGAGCCCGCGCGCGCGTGGCTCGCGACCCGCACGATCCGCGCGGTGCAGGTGCGCTGGAAGGAGGACGTGCGGCGCTGGCACCCGGGGCAGCAATGGATCTGGGAACCGGGCGGCCTCGGCGTGTTCGATCCGGGCATCAACGCGCTGTCGATCGTCACGCGGATCCTGCCGCGCGAGCTCGTGCTGCGCGAGGCGACGCTGATCGTGCCGAGCGACGTGCAGACGCCGATCGCCGCCGAACTCGATTGCACGGATACCGATGGCGTGCCCGTGCGCGCGGAATTCGACTGGCGGCACGGCCCGGTCGAGCAATGGGAAATCGCGGTCGACACGGCCGACGGCGTGCTCGCGATCAGCCGCGGCGGCGCGCAACTGTCGATCGCGGGCGAGCCGGTCGAGATCGGGCCCGAACGCGAGTATCCGGCGCTGTATGCGCACTTCCATGCGCTGATCGCGCGGGGTGAAAGCGACGTCGACGTGCGGCCGCTGCGGCTCGTCGCCGATGCGTTCCTGTTCGGCCGGCGCGTGCAGACCGACGCGTTCGGACGCTGACTACGCTGACTACGCGGGCGCGCCGCGGCGCGATCGCGCACGACGAATCATTACGGCACAAGCCGACATCAAGGAGACACCGCATGAACCGCACGACCCAAACGATTCGCCGACACACCCTGCGCGCGCTGCTCGCCGCGCTGTGCATCGCGCCGCTCGGCATGCAGGGCGCCGCGCGCGCCGACGCGCCGCTGAAGATCGGCTTCCTGGTGAAGATGCCCGAGCAGGCATGGTTCATCAACGAGCAGAACGCGGCGTCCGCGCTCGGCCAGAAAGAGAATTTCTCGGTCGTGAAGATCGGCACGCCCGACGGCGAGAAGGTGCTGGCCGCGATCGACAACCTCGGTTCGCAAGGCGCGCAGGGCTTCGTGATCTGCGCGCCCGACGTGCGCCTCGGGCCGGCGATCGCCGCGCGTGCGAAGCGCTACAACATGAAGTTCGTGACCGTTGACGACCAGCTCGTCGATTCGACCGGCAAGCCGCTGTCGAACGTGCCGCACCTCGGGATGTCGGCGACCAAGATCGGCAACCAGGTCGGCCAGGCGATTTCCGACGAGATGAAGCGACGCGGCTGGAAACCCGAGGAAGTCGGCGCGCTGCGGATCACGAACTACGAGCTGCCGACCGCGAAGCTGCGCACCGACGGCGCGACGCAGGCGCTGCTCGCGAACGGCTTCCGCCAGGAGAACATCTTCGATGCGCCGCAGAAGACGACCGACGACGAAGGCGGCTTCAGCGCGGCCGCGCCGGTGCTCGCGCGGCATCCGAACATCAAGAAGTGGGTGGTCTACGCGCTGAACGAGGAAACCGTGCTCGGCGCGGTGCGCGCGACCGAACAGCTGCATATTCCGGCCGCCGACGTGATCGGCGTCGGCATCAACGGTGCCGGCGAGGCGTTCGCCGAATTCCAGAAGAAGGAGCCGACCGGCTTCTACGGGACGATCGCCGTCAGCTCGACGAACCACGGCAAGGACAGCACGCAGAACCTCGTCGACTGGATTCGCAACGGCAAGACGCCGCCGGCCGACACGCAGACGAGCGGCAAGCTGATGACGCGCGCGAACTGGCAGGCCGTGCGCGCCGAACTCGGCATCTGAGCGTGCGGGGCGAGCAAGCGATGACGACGCAGACGATGACGACCGTATCCGCCGGCAGCACGGCCGCCGGCGCAGCCGGCGTGGCGAGGCCGGACGCGGCGCTGCTCGCGCTCGACGGCATCACGGTGACGTTCCCGGGCGTACGCGCGCTCGACGCCGTGTCGCTGTCGGTGCGCGCGGGCGAAGTGCACGGGCTGATGGGCGAGAACGGCGCGGGGAAGTCGACGCTGCTGAAGGTGCTGTCCGGCGTGAACCAGCCGCAGGCCGGCACGCTGACGCTGAACGGCGCGGTGCAGCACTTCGCGTCGACGCGCGCGGCGCTGGAGGCCGGCATCGCGATCATCTACCAGGAACTGCATCTCGTGCCCGAGCTGACGGTCGCGGAAAACCTGATGCTCGGGCAGCTGCCGAGCCGGCTCGGCGTGGTCGACGAACGCGCGCTTGCCGTGCGCGCGCTCGATGCGCTGGAGCGGCTCGGCGAGCACATCGATCCGGGCATTCCGGTGAAGTATCTGTCGATCGGCCAGCGCCAGATGATCGAGATCGGCAAGGCGCTGATGCGCGACGCGCGCGTGATCGCGTTCGACGAACCGACGAGCTCGCTGTCCGCGCGCGAGACCGCGCAACTGTTCCGGATCATCCGCGCACTGCGCGCGGAAGGCCGCGCGATCATCTACGTCACGCACCGGATGGAGGAAGTGTATGAACTGTGCGACCGCGTGACCGTGTTCCGCGACGGCCGTCGCATCGAGACGTTCGAATCCGTGACCGATCTCGATCGCGACCGGCTGATCGGCTGCATGGTCGGCCGCTCGATCGAGGACGTGTACGGCTACCGGCCGCGCACGCCCGGCGACGTGCTGATCGAGGCGAAGGGGCTGGCGGGGCCCGGGCTCGCCGAGCCCGTGTCGTTCACCGCGCGGCGCGGCGAGATCGTCGGCTTCTTCGGGCTGGTCGGCGCGGGCCGCTCGGAGCTGATGAAGCTGCTGTACGGCGCCGCGCGCCCGAGCGCGGGGCACGTCGAGCTGAACGGGCGGCGGGTCGCGTTCGGGAGCCCGCGCGACGCGGTGCGCGCCGGCCTCGCGCTGTGCCCGGAAGACCGCAAGCAGGAAGGCATCGTCGCGATCGCGTCGGTGGCCGACAACCTGAACATCAGCGCGCGCCGGCATTTCAGCCCGGCGCGCGTGCTGCTCGACGGGCGGCGCGAGCGTGAACTCGCGCAGCGCTATATCGAGCGGCTCGCGATCAAGACCCGCGACGGCGACACGCCGATCGGCGCGCTGTCGGGCGGCAACCAGCAGAAGGTCGTGCTCGCGCGCTGGCTGGCCGAGCGCATCGACGTGTTCCTGATGGACGAGCCGACGCGCGGCATCGACGTCGGCGCGCGCGCGGAAATCTACAACCTGTTCTACGAACTCGCGGAAGCGGGCCGCACGGTGATCCTCGTGTCGAGCGACCTCGCCGAGGTGATCGGCGTGTCGGACCGGATCATCGTGATGAAGGAAGGACGGATCGCGGGCGAGGTCGCGAAGGCGCAGGCGACGCCCGACGCGCTGATCAAGCTCGCGCTGCCGCGCTAGCGGCCTGCAGTCAACCGGAAAGCAACTGATATGAGCCAGGCAATGCAACCCCAACGCACTTCCCCGTCCCCCGATGCCGCGGCCACGGCCGCGCCCGCGCGAGCGCGCGGCGGCGTGTGGCAACTGATCAACCGTTCCGGCATCGTGATGGTGTTTCTCGTGCTGTTCGCGACGCTGTCGCTGACGGTGCCGGACTTCCTCACGCCGCGCAACATCCAGGGCCTGCTGCTGTCGGTCACGCTGATCGGCTCGATCGCGGTGACGATGATGTTCGTGCTCGCGCTCGGCGAGGTCGACCTGTCGGTCGCGTCGATCGTCGCGTTCTCGGGCGTCGTCGCGTCGACGCTGATCACGGCGACGCACAGCGTCGTGCTCGGCATCGCCGGCGGCGTGCTCGCGGGCGGCGCGGTCGGGCTCGTCAACGGCGTGCTGATCGCGCGCTGGCGGATCAACTCGCTGATCGTCACGCTCGCGATGATGGAAGTCGTGCGCGGGCTCGCGTTCATCACGTCGAACGGCGACGCGGTGATGATCTCCGAGGAGCGCTTCTTCGATCTCGGCGGCGGGTCGTTCCTCGGCATCTCGTATCCGATCTGGAGCAACATCGTCGGCTTCGTCGTGTTCGGCTTCCTGCTGCGCCGGACGGTGTTCGGCAAGAACGTGCTGGCCGTCGGCGGCAACGGCGAGGCCGCGCTGCTCGCGGGGCTGCCGGTGATGCGCATCAAGATCACCGTGTTCGTGCTGCAGGGGCTCGTGACCGGCTTCGCCGGCGTGATGCTCGCATCGCGGATGAGCCTCGGCGATCCGAAGACCTCGGTCGGCCTCGAGCTCGGCGTGATCTCCGCGTGCGTGCTCGGCGGCGTGTCGCTGACGGGCGGCGTCGCGACGATCTCCGGCGTGCTCGTCGGCGTGCTGATCATGGGCTCCGTGCAGGACGCGATGAGCCTCTTGAACGTGCCGACGTTTTACCAATATCTGATACGCGGCGGAATTCTGTTGCTCGCGGTGCTGTTCGACCAGTATCGTCGCAACCAGCGGCGCGCGATGAAGATCTGACCCTGACGAACGCGCGGCCGCCTGCGAAGGCGACAGACATCGGGAGACGGCATGCAACAGATTCATCCGGGCGCGGCGGCGCTGCTCGTGGACAGCCGCAACACGCTCGGCGAAGGCGCGACGTGGTGCGACGCGGCTCACGCGCTGTACTGGACGGACATCGAAGGGGCGCGGCTGTGGCGCTGCCGCGCGGACGGCTCGGGCCTCGCGCAGTGGCCGATGCCGGAACGGCTCGCTTGCTTCGCGCTGACGCATGATCCGGACGTGCTGCTCGTCGGGCTCGCGACGCATCTCGCGTTCTTCGATCTGCGCAGCGGTGCGTTCACACGGATCGTCGACGTCGAACCCGATCTGCCGACGCGGCTGAACGACGGGCGCTGCGATGTGGCCGGCGCATTCGTGTTCGGGATGAAGGACGAAGGCAGCGAGCCGCCGCAAGCGGTCGGCGGGTTCTATCGGCTCAATCCGGATCTCACGCTCGAGCGGCTCGCGCTGCCGCCGGCCGCGATCGCGAACAGCATCGCGTTCTCGCCGGATGGGTCGAAGATGTATTTCTGCGATTCGCTGGTGCGCGAGATTTTCGTGTGCGATTACCGCGCGGGCGGCGATGTCGCGAATGTGCGGCCGTTCGCGCGGCTGACCGATGCGGACGGCGATCCGGACGGCTCGACGATGGATCGCGACGGCGGGTTGTGGAACGCGCAATGGGGCGGCCGGCGGGTGGTGCGCTACGGGCCGGACGGCGTTGAAACGGAGCGCGTCGAAGTGCCGACCGCGCAGCCGAGCTGCGTGGCGCTCGACGGCGAAGGCCGGCTGTACGTGACGAGCGCGCGCGTCGGGCTGAGCGACGACGCGCTGGCGAGCGATGCCGACGCCGGCGGCGTGTTCGTCGCCCGCACGCGCTACGCGGGGCTGCCGACCGCGCGGTTCGCGGGCAAGCCCGCGAACTGAGCGCGCCGGTGCGTGCGGCGGCGTGCTGCCGGCGCCGTCACGGCCGGACGGGTCACGACTGCCGCGCGGCCTGCAGCCCCAGCAACGCGACCGCGTTGTCTTTCAGAATCAGCGAATGCACGTCGGGCCGGAACCCGGCGCCTTGAAAATCCTCGAGCCAGCGGTCCGGCCGGATCAGCGGAAAATCGGACGCGAACAGCACCTTGTGCTTGAGCAGCGTGTTCGCGTATTTCACGAGCTCGGGCGAGAAGTACTTCGGCGACCATCCCGACAGGTCGATGTAGACGTTCGGCTTGTGCAGCGCGATCGACAGCGCCTGCTCCTGCCACGGCCATGAAGGGTGCGCGATCACGATCTTCATGTCCGGGAAGTCGGCCGCGACGTCGTCGAGGTGAATCGGTTCGGAATACTTCAGACGCAGCCCGCCGCCGCCGCGCATCCCCGATCCCATCCCCGAATGCCCGCTGTGGAATACGGCCGGCAACCCGTATTCCGCGATCACCTCGTAGATCGGATAGGCGAGCCTGTCGTTCGGGAAGCATCCCTGCATCGTCGGGTGGAACTTGAAGCCCTTCACGCCGTGCTCGTCGATCAGGCGGCGCGCCTCGCGCGCGCCGAAGCGGCCCTTGTGCGGGTCGATGCTCGCGAACGCGATCATCACGTCGGCGTTGTCCTGCGCGAACTGCGCGATTTCCTCGTTCGGAATGCGCCGCCGGCCGATGTTCGTCTCGCAGTCGACGGTGAACATCACGAAGCCGATCCGGCGCTCGCGGTAATGCGCGATCGTCTCCGGAATGGTCGGCCGACGGCCCTGCTTCAGCACGGTGCCGAAGTACTTGTCGGCCGCGTCGTCGAATGCCTTCGCGAACAGGTCCGGCGGCTGGCAGCACGACACTTCGGCGTGCACGTGCGTGTCGATGGCGATCAGGTTGTCGATGTCCAAGCGTGTCTCCTCATGTCGTGATGCGTCGGCCGGCACGGCGCGAAATCGGCTGTCCGGGCCCGTTTAGGGGTTTGTCCGGAGCCGCTTCCATTCTACTTTACATATCAGGTTACCTGATAGTAAATTGGTCGCGAGTCGCACAGGGCGGCATCGTCATTGGAGAACGAAAATGGGTTACGAAGGGCGCTGGAAAACGGTGAAGGTCGAGGTCGAGGGCGGGATCGCATGGGTGACGCTGAACCGTCCGGACAAGCGCAACGCGATGAGCCCGACGCTGAACGCGGAGATGATCGACGTGCTGGAGGCGATCGAACTCGATGCCGAGGCGCAGGTGCTCGTGCTGACCGGCGAGGGCGACGCCTGGACGGCCGGGATGGACCTGAAGGAATATTTCCGCGAAGTCGACGCGGGCCCGGAAATCCTGCAGGAAAAGATTCGCCGCGACGCGAGCCGCTGGCAGTGGCAATTGCTGCGCATGTATGCGAAGCCGACGATCGCGATGGTCAACGGCTGGTGCTTCGGCGGCGGCTTCTCGCCGCTCGTCGCGTGCGACCTCGCGATCGCGGCCGACGAAGCGGTGTTCGGCCTGTCGGAAATCAACTGGGGCATCCCGCCGGGCAACCTCGTCAGCAAGGCGATGGCCGACACCGTGGGCCATCGCCAGGCGCTCTACTACATCATGACCGGCGACACCTTCACCGGCCCGCAGGCCGCGCAGATGGGGCTCGTCAACAAGAGCGTGCCGCGCGCGCAGCTGCGCGACGAGGTGCGCGCGCTGGCCGCGAAGCTGCTCGACAAGAACCCGGTCGTGATCCGTAACGCGAAGCACGGCTTCAAGCGTTGCCGCGAGCTGACCTGGGAGCAGAACGAGGACTACCTGTACGCGAAGCTCGACCAGGCGAACTACCGCGATCCGGAAGGCGGGCGCGAGCAGGGCCTCAAGCAGTTCCTCGACGACAAGAGCATCAAGCCGGGCCTGCAGGCGTACAAGCGCTGACGCGCGCCGCCGCACGCAACCGGATCCGAGTGGAGACACGGAAATGCACGAAGTGAGTTTGTTGATCGACGGCGTGTCGCGCGGCGCGTCGGACGGCGGGACCTTCGACCGGATCGATCCGGCGACGGGACGGGTGGCGTCGCGCGCCGCCGCGGCGACGCTTGCC